>DOMT01000056.1:0-175 GCA_003509825.1 Coriobacteriia bacterium | reverse complement strand
TTCGTGGGCATCAACGGCTCCGGTAAAACCACGACCGTGGGCAAGTTGGCCAAAGATCTCAATGAGCGCGGGCGCAAGGTGATGCTCGGCAGCGCCGACACCTTCAGGGCGGCGGCCATCGAGCAGCTGGACGTTTGGGCCGAGCGTGCCGGGGTGCCGGTGATCAAGCGCGAGC
>DOMT01000231.1 GCA_003509825.1 Coriobacteriia bacterium | reverse complement strand
TGGCATCGGGGGTGATGTGTTTGATCGCCGCGGCAACCAAGGGAACCTGACTGTGCAGCTCGCAGCAGATGACCGGGGCACCTTTCAGTGAGTTGGTCTCGTTGAGTATACGATGAAACGGTGAGTCGGGCTCCTCCACCGAAAGCACATCGTGCTGAAACGGCGTATAACGCAGTTTCATGATGTGCCCGCCGCCGGGAGCCGGATCGTCGAAAACCACGGATCCGTTTCGGGGATCATCCATAGAGCGCTTTGTGGCGGACATATTTACGACAACGGGGCTGATCCCACCGGTTCCGAGCTTTAAATCGATCGCGGTGGTATTGAGCAACACCACATCACCCGTCTTGCATTCCAGGGCGAGATCCTCATAGCGCAGCGCCCGCGTTTGCACCGACCGACCCGAGACATCGGTGTACTCCACGGTGAGCTGCTGCGCTCCGTTTCGCGTCGGCGAAGCCTTGGTTACACGAGCGGTGATCAGACGCATAGTCCCCTCTTATCCGTTGTGTTCAAACCACGTCGGGTTTTTTAAAAAATCAGTCTTCCAGCGCCGCAAAAATCTCGTCGGTGATATCCATGGAATGGTAAACGTTCTGCAGGTCTTCCAGCTCCTCCAGCTTGTCGATCAGACGCATGACCTTCTTGGCATCGCCTACACTGACTTCGGTGGGCGTGGTGGGCTCCATGATCAACTCATAACCCTTAACCTCCACACCGAGCTCCTCCAAAGCCTTCTTCACATTGGTGAGTTCGGTGGAGGCGGTGGTTACGATCCACTCGTCCTCGCCGTCCTCATAATCATCCCCGCCGGCTTCGGCCACCAGCATCATGAACTCGTCTTCGTCGGGGGAGCTACCCTTTTCCACCATGATCTGGCCTTTGCGCTCGAACTGGAAGGCCACGCTACCCGTGGTGCCGAGATTGCCACCGCTGTGGCTGAAAGCACTGCGCACGTCGGCGGCGGTACGGTTGCGATTATCGGTGAGCGCCTCGCAATACACCGCCACACCTGCGGGACCGTAACCCTCGTAGACAACGTTTTCCCAGTTGGCGCTATCGGAGCCGGCGCCGAAGGCCTTCTTGATGGCCGCATCGATCTTGTCTTTGGGAAGCGAGTAGCTCTTGGCCTTGGCAACCGCTGCACCGAGCGACGCGTTGTTGTCGGGATTGGGGTCACCACCCTCCTTGGCGGCAACGGTGATGTTGCGCGAGAGCTTGGAAAACAGCGCGCTTCTCTTCGCGTCCTGCGCAGCCTTGCGGTGTTTGGTGGTAGCCCACTTGGAATGTCCTGACATACTTGAAGCCTTTCGGATATATCGCGCAACCGGTCGCAGCGCAACTCTGTTTCGATGGGTAAAGTCCCATTTTACTACAACGACGGTTTTTACCGCGTATCAGATTCCCGATTCCTATCTCCGCAGTAATGCAGCATGTAGCTACTCACAACAACGCCGACGACCTTTACAACCCTTTGTTTCAGGATGTCAGCCGTAGCGGTACTCCACACCCATGGTGGGGCCGGGGTAGCGCCACGTGGCCACGATGGTATCCCCGCAGGCGATGCGACAGGTGCCACATTCCAAACATCCCGCGTAGTCGAAGACCTGCTTGCCGGCATCGTCGACCTTGTAAAGAGCTGCGGGACACACCCGCACCAGCTTGAGGAATTCGTCTGTGGGTGGGTTTTCCACCAACTCTATATGGGCGTTTTCCTCGTCGACTTCATACTTGTTGAGTCCCAGGTACTCATCGACATTCACCTCGATCTTAAGGGTTTCCTTCTTCATAGTGCCTTAGACCCCTTCCACGCGTCTTTGAGTAGATTTTTGAACCCGACCTTCTTCACGATCGGCACCAATGACTTTTTGAGTGGCACGACGGGACTGCCGTCCACCACGAACAGGGTGTTCATGACGTCACGGATCATTGCGGGGTATTCGTTGAACATACGCGGAGTGCTCTCCATGAAGTGCGGAAAGTTTTTGAATTGCTCGAAGTCTTTGAGGACAAAGGAGTTTTCCAGTGCCTCGACATACGGCCTGAGACCTGTGGCGGAAGTATCACCCTGCTCGATAGCCGCTGCAGCTGCGCGCCCCGCAAACATACCGGCGGCCACGGCGTAGTCCATACCGCGTACCATATATCCCAGGTTCAGGCACATCATGGCGCTGTCACCCGCAAGCAACACCCCGTCGCCCACCAAAGACGGCATCATCTCGCGTCCACCCTCGGGCACCATGTGTCCGGAGTGCTCGACGACCTTGCCGCCTTTGATCAGCGGCGCAAGTGCGGGATGGGCCTTCAGATCCTCGAGCATCTGATAGATCGGTGTGGCGGCGTGCGTTATATCTGCGATGGTGGCAACGATACCGAGCGAGATCGAGTCCCGGTTCGTATACATGAATCCCCCGCCGACATGTCCCTTCGTGGCATCACCTGCAAACAACCAGGCCGCTCCCCCATCCTCGCCGACGAGCAAACGGTCCTCGATGGTGGTGGCGGGCAACTCGATGACCTGCTTCAAGCCGACGGCGAGTTTGTTTGCACCGGGACGCTTGAAGCCTACGGCCGAAGCGCTCAAAAGCGAGTTCACGCCGTCACAGAGCACGACGACGTCTGCGGTGATCTCGTCGTCACCCGCTTTGATACCCACCACACGATCCCCCTGCTTAAGCAACTCCTCCACAGCAATACCGTAGATGTATTCGGCACCCGCATCCTCTGCCTTTTGCGCCAACCACCGATCGAAGCGGGAGCGCAGAACCGAATAGGACTCACGCCCGGCAACCGACATCTCATCGCTGGAA
>DOMT01000143.1:8525-9033 GCA_003509825.1 Coriobacteriia bacterium | reverse complement strand
AAAGAGTTCGTTTGATTCGAAATCCACCAGATAGTCACCTACCGAGGCCTTTTCGTCCATGGCCTGATTGGCCAGCTCGTCGGCTGCGGCGTTCTCGGCGCGTAAAACGTGCCCCACCGCAAAGCTCTCAAAGCCACGAAGCAACTGGAGGACCTCGACGAACAATGGCTTAATGCCCTCGTTTTTCACTTTGTACTCGCCGCGCACCTGCTTGACCATCAGCTCGCTGTCGGCCAAAACCTCGATGCGTTTTACGCCCAGAGCGGCGGCGTTGCGCAGTCCCCAAATCAGGGCGCGGTATTCCGCAATATTATTGGTAGCGGTGCCGATATAGGCGCCACCACGACATACCACTTCAGAGCTGCTGTCGGCATCGATTCGGATAATAAATCCGATGCCGCTTTCGCCGGGGTTGCCGCGACTGCCACCATCGGTGTTCAGTGTTGCCTTCTCGATCTTTCTTTCCGTCATCTGTCCTTAAGCTCTCCGTCTTTCCTATCATGTATAT
>DOMT01000143.1:0-8487 GCA_003509825.1 Coriobacteriia bacterium | reverse complement strand
CCGCCTCATCACCGGCCTACTCCACCACCAACAATCTGTGGCAGTAGGGACACTCACTGATGTGTTCGCCGCCGCGCAGCTTCGCGATCTGGCCCTCGGTGTACTCCACGTGGCAGCCGCTGCAGTGCGTGCCTTCAATGCGTGCCGCGCCGAACCCGCCCTTGGCCTCGCGAGCCTTTTCATAGCATTTCGCCAAGTCCTCCGGCAGCGCCTTTTCAAAGGCCTCACGCTCCTGCTGAGCTTGCAGCTCTTCCTTTTTCAGCGCTGCGGCCTGCCCCTGGTATTCCTCCAGGAGCTCTGCGTCCTGCTTGTTCAAACGAACAAGCGCACTTGCAACCTGCTCCTCGACGGTTTTTATCTTGTCCGAGCGCTCCAACAATTTAAACGTCTCAAACTCGATCTTTTCCAGGCGCTTGGCAAAACCCTCGATCTCCTTGGTCAGGGCGGCAACCTCTTTGTAGTTGCTCGTCTGATCGATCTGCTCCTGCGCGTGGGTCGACTTTTCCCTGATCATCACCTCTTCGTCCTGAAGTTTGGCGATGTTTTGTTCGTNNGGAGTTTGGCGATATTTTGCTCGTTTTCCCTACGCATCTGCTCAACCTGCTTGGACTTGGCTTCCACTTCCGCACGTTTGGTGCGCAGCTGCAACAACTGTGCCCTCTGCGGCAGATCGTCCATTTGCTTTTTCAGGCGCATCAGCTTTAAATCGACCGCAGTCAGATCCAGTAGCATCTTGGCGTCACTCATGTTCGTCCTCTTCTTCGTATCGTTACTCGCGAGCGTCCGCTACCGGGTGCCACCAGGTGGCGCTCGGCGATAGAACCACAATATCACAGTATGGAATGCCTGCTACGACCAATGTGTTTTGCAGGATGTATCGATAGGGCATTTCCGAGTTGTCGTGGCCCAGCTCTATAAGCGAGATGCCCGCGTCGGCCAGATACAGCGCTTCATGATGGCGAACCTCTCCGGTGATAAAGCAATCCACCCCGGCGGCAACCACCTCGTTTACCACTTCTCCGGCACCGCCCGAGCAGGCGGCAACGGTAAAGATCGGCCTATCCGGATCGCCCCAGACTTTGGCCACGCCGCCGAAATACCTGCGATACCGCGCAAAAAGCTCCCCGAGTTGCAGATAGCCCCTATCGCCCGATTGCTCCGGCGAGCGGCAACCATCGTTCGCAGAAAGCGGCCCCAAACCGTTTTGCAACGAGAGATAGGAAGGCGTTCCGCGCCCGGAATCCTCCGCAGAAAGCGGTGTCGGGTTGTTTTTCGTCCTGTTTTGTACCCTACCGAGCTGCCCCAGAGCTCCGGTGCCATAAGGTCTGAGCGGCGCCGTATACTCCAAGCCAACCGGCTCGAACATCATGTTTCGCGCCGCCGGAGCGCAGTCCAGATTGGTATGCATGTTGAGCAGCGCGATGCCCTTTTGCGCCGCCTTATAGATCACGGCACCGTTAGAAAGCGCCGGCGACGAGACGTTGAGAAAGCTGTCCGGCGCGTACATGAACGGAGGATGATGTGTAACCAGCAGGTTACAGCCAAAGGCCAGGGCCGTCTCGATCATCGGCAAAGTCTGATCGAGCGCAACAGCGATCTTTTTAACGATGGTTTTGCGATCACCCACAAAAAGCCCGTTGCGATCGTTAGGCAAGGCGTCCGAGAGCGGAAACGCCTCGAACAGTATATTCTCGATATCGCCCACACTATATTTGGTCATACTTACCTCCCGACACTTTCACCACGATCAACAGTTTATCCTGTTGCCCCGACAATCTCTTTTTCCTCTTCGTACTCCCGTGTCCATTCCACAAGTTTCTGCTGTAAAACGGTTTTGTTCGGCAGGTACAGACTGTATTCGGATGCGTAGATATTCTCGCCCTCCGGTAACGTTAATTCCACAATCGCATCGTTCTTTTCCTTACAAAGCACAATTCCTACCGTTGGGTGCTCATCATCTGTCTTAACGTATCGGTCGAAGTAATGGACATACATTTGCATCTGACCGAGATCCTGGTGTTTCAAATCCCCGATTTTGAGATCGATGAGAACATAACATTTCAGTAAGCGATTATAAAAAATCAGGTCGACGTTGAAGTGCTTCTCATCGAAAGTAAAACGCTTCTGTCTGGCTTCATACAAAAACCCCTTACCCAATTCGAGCAGAAATTTTTGCAATTTATCGATTATCGCTGTTTCCAGGTCGTCTTCAGAATATTCTGCTCGCTCTTCCATCCCAAGGAATTCCAATACAAGCGGATTTTTTAACATGTCGCGAGGATTTTCGAGCCTGTGCCCCTCTTGGGCAAGTTTTATTACCGCATCCTTGTCACGGGAAAGAGCAAGACGTTCGTAGAGACTGCTGCCATACTCACGCTGTAGCTGCCTAAACGTCCACTGCTGTTTTGTGGCCTCAATTTCGTAAAAACGGCGTTCGTCAGGATTATCTATCCGCATAAGAATCAAGTAGTGTGACCAACCGAGAGAGAAGGGATATGCCTTACTGAATGGAGTATTGCTTTTTTGTACACGATCGGAAGAGTCATCACCAGCTTTTTCAAATTCAGCAAACATTGTTTGCTGAATCAACGGCGCGTACACTTGATAGAATTTTCTTGCATTTCGCAACGTGGTTTCAGAGAAACCTTTTCCTATGCGTCCATTGAGATACATCGACAGCTCACGTAAAAGACCACGTCCATACTCGGCACGGGCCCTTCCCCCTTGCTCCTCCTCCACAATCATGCGGCCGATTTCAAAATACGTAATACACATCGTCAAGTCGGCAGTGCGCCCGAGGTAGCGCCCGGCGTCTTCAACGACTCTTGCAACTTCATCAAAAAAATCAATATTATCCTTCNNGCAGGCTGCCTTTAGGCTGGGCGATTTGATTCCCTGACTTCTCACTCATAGACACCAGTCATTTCCAAAGTTGAAGCTACAGCATATTATTTATGAGACTGTAGTATATTGTTTGCACGGTCGACTTCTTTCTTCCTAACACGTGCTCCGCACTTGTTTGCGCCAATGCGAATCAGCTTTTCCGCTAATTTTTCTCGTTTCTCATTTAGATAGGTAGTTAGTGCAGTAACGACTAGATTGGTCTCCTTTCGTGTTCGCTCATATTTTGAATCAATATCAAAACATTTATTTCTGATGTCTAAATCCAAAATAAAGCGACCGTTAACCTTTCTAAGTATCTTCTCCCTAGCCAATCTGGCAAATATCTTTCGTAGCACAGAATAAGGTATGGGGGAAAATCCAAAACCAGCAGACAATTGTGCGGAAACCTCGGAGTCAACAACTTCATTATTTACTGGTGTTGTTTTCCAGACGGAGTGGAGAACGAATGGTTTCATCAGCTCCATGGTGTCTTTCTTCTCTTTTTCCCACAGCGCAGAAAGCATCGCAGTACTCGTTAACGCGTTTTGATGTCTCATAACCTTACTTTCGTAGATTGAACATATAGATGTAGTTTATCTCATTGCTTTATTTGTTCAATGCAGGGTGCCTAGAGTTTGGTTGCGTTTTTACTATCAGGTACCACTAATGATTCCGTTATAGTTTGATTTACCGGGTGCTGGAGAGCTTTAGTTAAATGCCGCTCAATTGTACAGGTTTCCTGCGCTTCTTAGCCATCCAAAAACCATGCAGGTATCAGGCGAATCGCCTTTTTTACGGCTTTTTCGGCTTCGGGGGTGCTGCCTTCGTAGGAAAACAGTTCGTTATAAAACCGCTCGGAGTGGTTGAGATGCTTGAGATGCGCGGCTTCGTGCAGCACCACTTGCCGTGCCATGTCCGCAGGAAAGAAGAGCACCTTGCGGTCGATGCGGATGTCGCCTGATTGCGTGCAGATGCCCCAGGCCGACTTGCGGTTGTTGACGCTGATCGCGCGTGGTACCGCCCCCACCTCGCAGCAGACCTTGCGGGCGAAATCCGGAATCAACTCCTTGGCCCGCCTGGTTACAAAACGCACTAGGGCCTTGCGACAAAGCGCCTCGTTTTCGATATCGCCACTGACCCTGAGCGCAAGTACCTGCCTTGCACCCTCGTAGCGCCTGAGCCCGTCGGGCTTGATCGTTACGGACTTAGCGGCGGTGGGCTTATACTCAATGAGCCACAGTTCGTTTGCCAGGGGGAAGTCGAGATGCGTGGGAAGCCCCGCGGCCCGGCTTTCCGTATAGGCGTCACGCTGGGCTTTGGTGCGTCTTGCAGCCCGCTCGATCCAAGCACGATGCGACTCGGCGAAGTCTGCGGCCAGGGCTTCCAGGGCCGCCTCACCGCTGTCTTCCCATGTGGATGAGCTGCGAGGATCCGCTGCCTTATTGCGCCTACCGCTCGATCGCGGCGCGGCGCGACGTGGAACCACGACCTGCAGCACTCCGCTATGGCTTAAGCTGAGGCGCAGGTGCTTGGCCTTATCCGACAGACGGACTTTAAGCTCCAGCCGCGTGCCATCGCTGCAGACGAACTCCATCACATTAGGGTGCCACGGTTAGTTGTGCGAAAAGTACCGGCCGATGTTCGGCGGATCTTCATCCCCGTGATGATGGTTGCAGTCGGGATCGTCACACTCATCGTCGTCCGAGTAGTAATCGTCATAGCCGTCTTCGCCGGCGCGCTCGTACACGTCCATGGCCTTTTGCGCCAATGCCCAATTAAGGCCGTGCTTGGCACAGCGCTCTTCATCATAATAGATGAGCGCCAGAGCGTAGATGCCTTTTTGACCGCCGCCCACCAAGAGCAGCAGGTCATAGAGCTGGTGTGCGGCCTCCAAACCCGGTAATGCCAGACCCGACTCGTCGGCGGCGGCCAGGGATTTTTCAAGGTCGTTGAAAAACCTGCTCAGATCCATGCCGTAGCAAAAATCCTCGTCGATGATACGTTTGCCGAAGGCCTGTGCCAGAACCGAACCATAAGGGCTCTCACCCATGACCTCGATGAGTCGCTCTTTTTCAACACCCGAAATCAACGCGAATGAGATCGCCTCCACAAGGCCGAGCATCGCGCCCGCCAAAGCGATCTGCGAAGCCAGTTTCATGGCAACACCGGTGCCGGGGAGCCCTACCTCGATAACCTCGGAAGACAATGTGTTTAAAATCTCGGAGGCGGCGGTCAGATTATCCGGTTCACCCGCAGCGTAGAGCCGATACTTACCTGTTTGAACGTAGTCAACGTAACCGTCCACCGGGGCCTCGACGAAACGATAGTCATGCACCGCGGCGAGCGCGTATATCTCTTTGGAAAGCTTGGGGGTTCCGGTGCTGAGGTCGATAAAAAGCTCGGTGGAATCAACGTTTTCAAAGATACCGCCGGCACCCAGATACACATCCTCGATATCCTGCGCGGTCGAAAGCAAGGTAAGTATCGCCTGGGCACCCTCGATCTCCGCCGGCAGCGAAGAGGCGCGCACCGCCTGCTCGGACAGGGCCGCGATGGAGGAGGGCCCCGTGTTTTTTCCGCCCTGCTCCTTTGCGCCATACACAAAGGTAGTAACGTCATGGCCGGCATCGATTAGCCTGTTCACCATGAGCCGGGCCAGATCACTCCAGTCCTTTTGCCAGATAAATGCGATCACAAAATCTCCATCCTATCGTTTTTCGGGAGGGGGACGGCCTGCTTCATACCCCATGGGAACATGATCGGACCATCCCCCTCCCTCGGTTCTCGCGAGAGCCTATTCGGCACCCGCTTCGTCTTTTTCTTTTGCAGAGCCCCGCTTAAAGCCCGACACCGCCTTGGCGATACGGTCGGTAAGCAGCATGTTCTCGCGGCGGTCGGGGCCCCAAAACACCACGGCCATCATCTCGGGCCCCACGTGGGATCCGATGACAGGGCCGATACTGCACTGCCACATCGCCACCTCTTTGGACTCGTTGATAACCTGCTCCACCAGCATCTTTTGCTCTTTGGGCGCATCGGCGGCTCCGATGATGACGGTGTTTTGCGCATTGATATCCGATCGCTCTCCGAAGATGTTCATCAGCTGCTTGAGTGATTTCTTGCGCCCTCTCGCCGCCCCGAAAAACGCCAGGCGACCATCGAGGTCGAAGGTCAGAATCGGTTTGATGTTGAGCTTGGCGCCGGCAACCGCAGCCATATCGGGAATGCGGCCGCCGCGACGCAGGGTTTCCAGACCGTCGAGGGTAAAGTAGCCGTGCACGTAAAAGCGGGCCTCGCGCGCCCACTCGGCCAGCTCACTCGCAGTGAGCCCGCGATTGCATTGGCGTACCGCCTCAACCACCAGCAAGCCCTCGGCAACCGAGGCCAAGCGCGAATCGACGATATGTAGCTCGAAATCGGGGTAATCGGCTCTCATCGTATCCCAGGTGTGCAAAATGCTGTCGAAGGTGCCCGAAAGGCAGCTCGAGAAACAGATAAATACCGTCGGCACTCCGGCTTTCGCGGCCTTTTCCAGTGTTTTATGGATGGTCGTCGTGGGAACCTGCGAGGTGGTGGGGTTCTCACCCTTGCGCATGCGCTCGTAAAAATCGTGCGGACTCATCGAGGTCCACAGGTCGTCCAGGTGCTCGCCGTCCTCCATGATATAGGTGAAGGGCATCACTTCAACATCGAAGGACTCCACCAGATCGGCCGGCAGATCACAACAGGAGTCGATGATAAGATTGCATTTCCGATCACGGGTTGCCATATACGTTCTCCTTCTACAACGGTATTTGTTCTTGCCGGAAAAGTGCCGATTAATTGCCTGTGTGCCTGATTCTACTCGGCTTGCCCTAAGGTGGATTATCTTCGGACGCGCTGGTTCTTTGCTGTAATTGCGGACGGTAACAGGATATCAGATTGCACTCAGAACCGCTCTCGGGTGCCCGTGGACCATGTCTATCTCGATAGTATCACCAAGCCCTCTGCTCCGTATGTTTTTTAAAAGCGTACACCCCGCTTCCTCGAGCGCCCTGAGCGCCCTATCGCCATCACCCGGATTCAGATCAACCGGACGACAGCCCTCGGAAACGATCGTCACCTCGAAACCCTCTTTGAGCGCATCCTCGGCCGTCGCCTTGACGCAGAAGTCGGTGGCCAGGCCACAGATCCAAACCTCCTTAACACCCTGTTCGTGCAAAAATTCGCTCAAACCGGTGCTACTTTTGTGGTCGTTATCGTAAAAGCCGGAATAGGAATCGATGTTGGGGTCGGTGCCCTTTTTGCAGGTCGCCTTGATGAGTCCCGAATTGAGTTTGGGATGAAGCTCCGCGCCCCAGGTGCCGTCGATGCAGTGATCGGGCCAGAGCACCTGGTCGACTCCCGCCAGCTTGACGACGTCGCCCGGCTCGGCACCCTCATGCTGCGAGGCAAACGAACCGTGGTTCGCAGGGTGGGTGTCCAGCGTGGCAACCACCAAGCCGTTGACCACGGTCATGCTCTCCATCAGCTCATTGGCCACCGCAACGACGGCATCGCCGTCGGCGACGGCCAAAGCACCCCCGGAGCAAAAGTCGTTTTGAATATCGACGAGTATCAAAGCACGCGACGGCATGGGCCCTCCATTCTCTCAGCCACCCAGCCGACACATCAGGCAGCCTAACCGTTTTCATCCGAGTTTGTCGGGGGTGTCAACACCCTTTCCCTAACGGGGACTTACGCTTCATGTAGATTTCCGCACCACCCTTAACTACAAGTTCATCATGTTGATTATACCCTCGGAGCTCGACTTTTATCACTCCGTTGTAATCATTCTTCGCTGTGGCTTGCAGCACCTCGAGCTCTCCGTGCAAGGTATCGCCAGCATGGGTGGGCGCGGGCCACGCCATATGGTTAGACGCCCCGGCCACCAGCTCGTCACCGAGCGGGTTATGGGTGCGCACGAGTTGCGTCCAAAGCGCCATGAAGCTATGTGGCCCCGACGCGATCAACCCACCGAATCGAGTGCCCTCGGCGTACTTTTCATCGGTGTGGATGGGCAGCGGATCGTACTTCTCCGCAAACTCCAAAATCGCCTCTTTACTCATATGCACCTCGGGAATCAGCCAAACCCGGCCGACCTCGAATTCTTCGAAAAACATATATTCTCCTTATAGAAATATCCCATTTTTCGGCTATTCTACCTGAGCATATGTATGCAACGAAAACCGATCCTATATTGTAAGTCTTCTATTACTTTTCTGTTACAAGACTGCCTGCCACGCGCGGTGCAGTTTTCCGGTAATCTGCAAAATTTACCAATATGCTATTTGAGATCTAGAATATAGGAAGGCAGCGCCCACCGTTTTTAAGTGGGGACGGGTGCACCCGTTTGGCAAACACTGCTTATTTATTTTGTAGCACTTATAAAGTGTGCTAGTTTATTATTTTGTTTATTATTTTAGTAGTTATGGGTAGCCGATAAACCATTGTCTGAAACCCCGAAGCAAGTAGTCCCTCGGCCCACTGTCCAAAGAAGCCTTTGGAGAACAGGGCAATCCATCCGTACCGTCTTTTATCTCGTAAAACCGTCCATCCGTCCACCAAAGTTCATCCAAATCATGT
>DOMT01000169.1 GCA_003509825.1 Coriobacteriia bacterium | reverse complement strand
AGGAATGTTGTGTGCATTTTAAGAGGGCTGATTTTTTGTGCAGCACTTCAGAGACAGGATCCGCCGAGAAGGCCAAGAAAGCCGCCAAGTATGCCGAGAAGGCAGCGGCCGCTCCTGCTCCCGAAGCCGCCGCTGAGGCTGCAACCACCGAAGCCGCCGAGGCTCCTGTGGAAGTTGCCGAGACCGCCGAGGCTGNNCCGCCGAGGCTGCAACCGAGGAAGCTGCCATTGAGTAGCTCGATACCCCGGTCGACGGAAAAAACGCAACCTTTGCGAAACGTATCATCGGAGGTCGGAGTATCCGACCTCCTTTGCTATATACTGGGGTCTTGGAAGGAGTTACCGATGCGTTTTCGATGTGCCGGCTCGTAGCCGTCGCGCGAACAATGGATCGCAACCTCCCAAACTCACAAAACCCGTAACTCCGAGAGCAAAGGACAGCCGCNNAGCCGATGCAGGTCAATCTTTTATACCACACACCTAATCCCGAGCGCGCCGTCGCCACAGCCGCCAGGCTGTGTTATGCACCGGTGGGCGCGGCCGAACTCATGGAAAACATGACCGACGAGCAGGTTGACAAGGTGCTCGTAACGATTATGAAAAGTGGACACGGCTCTGCTTTGGAGCACGGAAGTTATACCTTCGCGGTGGACGGAGTAAGCCGGGCTCTAACGCATCAGCTGGTTCGCCACCGCGTTGCCAGCTTCAATCAACAAAGCCAACGTTACGTTACCTATTCCGGTGAGCCCGAGATCGTGACGCCCGATACGGTGGCAACCGATGAGGACACGCTGGCGGCCTTCAATACTGCCATCGACGTTGCCTATGCGACTTACGCCCAGCTGATCGAGGCGGGCATACCTGCAGAAGACGCCCGCTACGTTTTGCCCAACGCCTGCGTGTCCAAGATCGTCATCACCATGAATATCCGTGAGCTGCTGCATTTCTTCGAGGTGCGTTGTTGCAATCGCGCGCAGTGGGAGATCCGTGAGCTGGCGCGTAAGATGCTTGCGCTCGTAGAGCCCACCGCCCCCTACATCTTCATGGACGCCGGTGCCGCCTGTCGCAGGGGCCCCTGCAAGGAAGGTAAGATGACCTGTGGCGAGCCCTTTGAGAGAGTGACGCGTCCGTGAGTGGACGAGGGGGCGAAATCGATAGGGGAGGCGAGCCGAAGACGGTGCTGGAATCCGTGACCAACGGAGCACGCGAGCTGATGCGCCCCGCCGATCCGAGCGCGTTCAAAGGCTCGGAGGGTGTATTGCAGGGCGGACAGTCCGATGGTGAAGCGATTTTGCAGCCGCTGATCAGCCGGCGCGATGAGTGGGCTCGCGCCAAGGAGACCGAGGGCGTGGTATGCCAAACACACGTCGGCGGTCAGGCGCTCATCGAGGGCATCATGATGCGCGGTAAATACAACTGGGCCGTTGCGGTGCGCGAACCGAGCGGCAGCATCTATATCGAGGAGCACGACCTTGCCAGCGGTAGGGACAAAAACTCATGGCTCCACAAACCCGTCATCCGGGGTTGCACCGCCATGGTGGAGTCGTTGGCTTTGGGTTACAAAGCCCTCGACATCGCCTCTCAACATGCCTTTGACATGAGTGACGATGGGGAGAACGATGAGTCGGCGGAGCTGCGGCAAGGTACGGAAGCGGACGACTCCCGGCTTGCTGCGGGGGAGACCGCCGTCGATCGTCTGTATCCCGATGCGGAGCCCGTGAAGGCAGGCTTCGATGNNGTCGATGCAGGTGCCGAAACTCCCGCCGACCTTAAATCCGATGCCGAGGTTGTGCCCTCCGACGCCGCGAGCTCCGACGCCCCGCGCTCCGGCGCTGAAACCGAAGATCGTAACAAACCCGACAGCTCCACCTCCACCGACAAGTCCGACAACGAACCTGCGCTACCCAAGGCGCTGGTAACCGGTGCCATGATCGCAGGTCTGGTTCTCGGCATCGTGCTCTTCGTCGTACTGCCGGCGTTTCTCACCAACCTGCTCGTGGGTGACTACGGCGAAAAAACCCTGCTTTGGAACATCGTCGACGGCATCATCCGTATCGCGATCTTCATCTTCTATATCTGGCTCATCGGTCGCATGAACGACATCAAGCGCATGTTTGCCTACCACGGCGCCGAACACAAAACCATCCATTGCTACGAACACGGCCTGGAGCTCACGGTGGAAAACGCCCGTAGGTTTCCCACGTTGCATGTCCGCTGCGGCACAGCATTCATGCTCATGACCATGCTGATTGCGATTTTGGTGTTTACCATCGCACCCATCGCCCCACTCATCGATGCGATGGGTGTAACCAATGAGGCGCTTCGTCTGGTGTTGGTCATCCTTTCGCGTATCATCTTGTTGCCGCTGGTGGCGGGACTGTCGTACGAGGTCACGGTAAAGTGGGCGGGCTCGCGTCCCAAAAGCCCGTTGGTGCAGTTCGTGCTTTGGCCGGGCATGCAGATGCAGCGCCTGACCACCAACCCGCCCGACGACGAGATGCTCGAATGCGCCATCGCCGCCATCAAACGCGTGCTGGAGCGCGAGCAACTGGAGCAGGCCAAACAACAGATATCGCAAACGACATAGGGTTTCGAGATCTTTATAAAAGTGGGGAATTCCGTGCAGGGTGCCACCTATACGTTTACCCCACTCCTCACCCTGTTTTACCGTGGTTTTTTGCCCAAAGACCGGTAAAATGACAGGAACGAAATAAATAGAGCGACAAAATGCAGATTAAACGTACACGGAGGTTCTTTTGAGCGCTCAGAAAACCACTCGCAAAAACAGCGGTAAACGTGCATCCGGTTCGGGAGGGGCCAAAGCCGCTACGACAAGAAAAGCATCCGGAAACGCAACCAAAAAGGCTCCCCCTAAACGTGGGGCCCAAAGTGCTGCCAAATCCAGGGCAGCCGCAACGGTCGAGACCGGAGGCTCGGGACTCGCGAAGGAAATCATCGGCGTACTCATCGCCGTTATCGCCATCGCGATATTCATCGCCGTCGTTGCACCGGGGGAGGCCATCCTTTCACGCGGCATCGCCGGTTTCTTTCGTACCCTCATCGGCCTCGGCGCCTTCATCATGCCGTTCCTTTTGCTGATATGGGCGGCCAGTTTCTTCATCGAGAAGGGTATGGCCGGCTCCACCGTGCGGCTCGGCCTCGGATTTACGCTCATACTGCTCAGTATACTCGCGATATTTGCCCTCACCACGCCCGCGGCTGCGGCTTATCCCGAGGTCATCTTCAAAGAAGAACATCTGGTGATGCACGGCGGATACGTGGGAGGCGGCATCGCCTGGGGGCTGCTTGAGCTGGTGGGTGAGAAGATAGCGTATGTCATACTCGTCGGCCTGATCATCGTGGGAGTGGTGCTGATCGGCTTTTCCATCACAGGGCTCATCACGCGTGTGCGAACTTGGGTGCA
>DOMT01000009.1 GCA_003509825.1 Coriobacteriia bacterium | reverse complement strand
AAGCTGGTTTCGAGAAGGGAGCGCCCCTTGGTTTCGGGGGCGAAAAATATCGAGAGTAGGAGTCCGATGATGACCAGACCTGCGGCTGCCGACATGGTCGGACCGATACCGTAGTGCGCCAAAAAGAGCGGTGTGCCGTAAGTTGCGATGACGGTGCCCACGCGCGAGAAAGCGATGGCGATGCCCACCGCCGAGGCCCGCACCTCGGTGGGAAACAACTCATTGGGATACAGCCATTGCAAAATACCGGGTCCGCCGCTGAAAAACGCATAGAGGCCGAAGGCGAGGATGATCACGATCACCGGTGCCCCCGGAAAAACACCGAGTATCACCAGACCTAGCGACATCAGTACCAGGCTGCGGATCAAAAGCTTGCGACGACCCACCGTATTCAGCCAAAACATCGCCGGTATCGAACCTATGAGAAAAAACAGGCTTACCGCACTCTCACCCAAAATCGCCTCACGTCCATGGCCGAGGCCGAAGGCGGTCATGATGTCGGGCCCGAAGGTGTAAATCGCGTACATCGGCACGACTTGGCAAAGCGTCAACATACCCAAAAAGAAGATACGTGTGGCATATCCTTTTGAAAACACCTTGCGTAGATCGGTTTTTGCGCAGGTCTCCCCAACCTCCAACTCGATGTCATGACCGTAAATCCGCTCGATGATCGCCTCGGCCTCAACCGTGCGGCCGCGTTTGGCCAGCCACATCGGCGACTCGGGGATGTCGCGTCGCCCCACCAAAAGGAAAATACAGGGAATGACGGCGCTGCCGAGCATCCACTTCCAGCCGTCATCGATGCCGTACAGAAAATACCCCACGAAGGCAGCGACGGTGGCACCGAGATACCAAGCCGTCGAAACCACTCCCATGGAGATCGCCCGGTGTTTTTTTGGGGTGAACTCGGCGATCAGTGAGGTGGCTATCGGGTAATCCGCCCCCACGAAGACGCCGATGAAAAAACGTGCCAGCACCAACTGAAGAGGGTTTACGGCAAACACGCTGAGGACGGAAAACACACCGATGGCCACGATGTCGACGATAAACATCTTCCGCCNNATGGTGCCGACGAAGATACCCACGAGAACGGAGGCGCCGATGGCGGCACTCCATCCGAGCGTCAAATTGAAGGTGGGTGTGATCTGCGTCAGAGCGACCCCGATCAAAGAGAGTACGTAGCCGTCTAGAAATGATCCACCGCCCGAAAACAGGGTCACCTTGCGCAAAAACCGCGTCATGGCCACATCGTCGATGGTTTTTTTCGTTTCCATACCATACACCTACCCTGAAATATCGGCCTCGCCGTCGCCTATCATCCGCAATCCACCCCCTTGCGGGGGTCCGGCGCAGAGGATTTACCTGCGGCGCCGGACCCCTACGTTCAAAGCTTTAGTCCCACTCGATGATGCCCCAGTTGAGATGGGGTTTTGCGCCGGTTTCATCGGCATCGGCGTCACAGAGCTGAAAGCGGATCTCCTTATCCGCAACTTTCCACATCTTGGTTACGAGCTGTGTTCCGGGGATGAGCGGAGAGGTTACGCGGGTCTTAAAGCGGGTCATACGCTCTGGCTCGCCGGGAAAATAACTTGCGATCGCATGACGCATGACGATGCCCGCGTAGCTGATGGCGTGCGCGATGGGGCGTCCCAGGCCGGTCTGCTCGGTGTAGGACCAGTCGATGTGTTGCTGATGCCAGTCCCCCATCAAACGATAGATGAGCGGCATGTTATAGGGCATGGTTTCGGCCACGGTTACATCGGGCTCACGCTCGGGCATCTCCACGATATCCTTAGGAGGCGCCTCGCCGCCCCAACCCCCGTCATAGATACACACGTCCCAGGTCTCCACAGTGCACAGATGTGTTCCGTCGGCACTGTAGGATTTACCGGTCTGCTTGGACAGGCAACCCCTGCCTTCGCCACGGTCGTAAAGTGCATCCTGGGTCACGAAGGTCTCGATACGGTCGGCCATTTTAAAGGGTGCGTGGAAGGTGACTTCGAAGCCGTAGTGGAGTGACCCGGCGTAGTCGTAGCCGTAATCGAGGGTCTTGGTCATCTCCTCGTGTACCGTGAGCGGCACACCGAAAATCGGTAGAACCTTGAGCTTCGGCGCCTCCGCGTCCTTTTCATTCACATATTCGAGATCGGTTTTGCCGTCGAAGGCGGCGTTGCAGCCGAGCGCACAGATCTCCAGATCCTTGAATGTATATTCACGCACGAACGGGCCGAACTCCTTGCCGACGATCTCTGTACTGATGGTCATGATCTACCTCTTTTCTCTTGTTGTTTACCGTATTTCATCCGAGTAATTTCTTTTCTATCTTCATGCTGCAGGTCCGCGGAAAATCCTCCACGAACTCCACGAAACCCGGCACCTTGAAGGCCGCCATGTGGGCCTCGCAGTAGGCGATCACCTCCTGCGCTGTAATTTTTTGACCGGGTGCAGGTAATACAAAGGCCTTGACCGCCTGGTCGCGGATCGGATCCTCGATGCCGACGACCGCCGCCTCCGCGATACGGGGGTGGCCGACGAGAATGTCTTCTATCTCGGTCGACGATATGTTTTCGCCCGCCCGTTTGATCATGTTGACGTTGCGATCGACGAAATAAAACCAACCGTCCCTATCGCGGTAGCCCTTATCGTCGGTGCGCAGCCACCCCTCGGCACTCAAAACCCGTGCCGTCTGCTCGGGATCGTCGAAGTAGCCCTTCATGAGGGTGCGGCCCGGAACACCTTTGATGAGAATCTCACCGATTTTGCCGACAGGCAGTTCACTGCCCCCCTCGTCGACGATCTTCGCCTCGTAGGAAAAGCCGACTCTACCGACCGACGGCCACCTCCTCTCCCCGACGGGAAGGTCGGTGATAACCCAGGTCACCGATTCCGTGGAGCCGTAGGTGTTCATCAACTTGACGGCAAAGCGCTGTTCGAATGCGCGTTTCTCGCACGCACTGATCGGCAGAACACACAATATTTCGCGTAGGCAGTGCTCCTGCTCATCTTCTTGCAGCGGTTGGAGGAGCAAGGTTCTTACCATCATGGCAACCGCCTGTATGACGGTTGCCCGATGTTTGCGCACCTGCGCCCAAAATCCACTTGCCGAATACTTCTCCACCATGATGAGANNAGATGAGCGTGGCACCGGCTGTGAGCACCGGGGTCATGGCGGCGAGCTGGAAGTTCGAGTGACAGGCGGGCATTGTGGTGAGCAGGCGGTCATCCTGCCCCAGATTGACCTGCCAGTCCCCGTACAGCCCCGAAAACACCATGTTCGCATGGGTGAGCATCACCCCTTTGGGTGAGGAGGTGGTGCCCGAAGTGAAGAGTATCTCGGCGATATCGTCGGAGTCGGGCTCCGAAGCGACTTCGAGTTCACCCGGCTGCCCGTTTTTCAGGCTCTCGAAATCCGAGGTTCCCGGCCGGGGGCTGTTGCAGCGGGCCAACAGGATGTCGGTTATACAAACATCCTCGTCGCCCGCGGCCTCTTCGGCTCTGATCTCCTCATAGATGCCGAGGTAACACGGTTCGGTGACCACGCAGCCTATCGAACACTTTCGTAGAACATGCAGGCATTCATCCTTGACGTTCTGCTCGTTCATCGGCACCATCACCGCGCCGATCTTCGCCAGGGCGAACAGGCACATCAAGAACTCCGGCGAGGTGCGCATATGCACGGCCACCCTGTCGCCGAAGACAACACCCCGGGACAAAAACAGGTTGGCCGTGCGATCGATCTCCTCGTTGAAGGAGCGATAACTGTACTCACACAGCTCGCCGGCGCGGTTTTGGAATATGAGAAACGGATGCTCCGCACGAGTGCTCGCGCGTTCCTCCCAGAGGCTTTTCAATGTTTGATCACCCACGATATCGGTCATCCTACCTGCTCCTCTTTTCCCTTATCCACGCCGGCGGCCATCTTTTAGCCGAGCTTTACGGTGCCGTTTTCCGACAGTGCGGTTACCTGCTCGTCGCTGTAGCCGAGCTTGGACAACACGTCCGCCGTATCCTGTCCCTGCCTCGGCATCGGGCGCCAAATCCTACCCGGATTGTTTTTAAAACGGGGAAACACATTGAGGCCCTTGAAGGTGTCGCCGTCTTCGGTTTGCCAATCCACCCAGACATTGCGAGCCTTGCAATGCTCGTCAGCCACCAGGTCGGGAAACTCCATGACGATCTGGGCGGCGATACGATGTGCGGCGAAGTCGGCCTCGATATCACGGCGTTTGCGTGTTGCACAATAGGCCTCGAGACAGGCCTCTATCTCTGCGGCATGCGGGTTTGAAAGCCACAGAGCACTACAATCCTCGGGGATGTTCTCGGTACCCCACAGATATCCGAGCCCGATGCATTCCAGCAGATACCTGTTTTGATCCACACCGTATACACACAGACCGATGAAGCCGTCGCTGCACTTGTATTCGCCGATGGCACAGAGGTTTTGATTGCGGGCGCCCGGGCGCGGCCAGACGATACCTGCATTGAGGTAATCGACCAGGTAGTACTGCCCGATGGAAAGCAGGGTTTCAAACATCGCCAGATCGATACTCTCGCCCTTTCCGGTTTTTTGTGCACGATACAGGGCGGCGAGGGTGGAGCTGGCGATCATCAGGGTGTTGAAATAATCGCCGGCATAGGGACCGGGGTTCATGGGCTGTTCCTGCGTGCCGTTTTGGGCCATGTAACCGCTGTAGGCCATGACGGTGAGGTCGTAGGCGGCGCGGCTGACCATCGCAGGATCACCCTCCTGACCGAAGCCCGAAACATGCACGATGACCAGTTTGGGATTGCGCTCCCAAAGCGCCTCGTCGGTCACGCCTTTTTTGGCGTAGGTACCCCCCTTGCTGGCCTCGATGAAGATGTCGGCATCCTCGATCATCTTAAATAGTATCTCCTTGCCCTCCTCGGAGAAGTAATTGAGCGAAACACTACGTTGGTTGCGGCGCTCGGCCTGCTTGATCCACGCGGTATCACGGATCGTGTCGCCCGCACCGGTGTTTTCCAGCCAGGTGACGTCGGCTCCCCAGTCGGCCATGAGGTCACAGGCCTTCGGGGCGGCGAGCTCCACCGCGGAGTAAACGACTTTCACACCGTCGAGCACACCGAATGACGGTTTTTCGGTTTCTATGGTCATACTTCCATCTCCTTAGGTTTGTTTCCGGCAGGTAAGATGAGGTCGGCGCCGTCTCGTCGGGTCGATAGGCCCGCGACGAAGCGCCGCACCTTACCTCCGTTTCATCAATCGCGATACTGTTTGAGGATTCCTTTGGCAACCGTCAGGATCATCATCTCGTCGGTGCCGCCGGAAATACGATCGACGCGCAGGTCGCGCCAGATACGCTGAACACGATGGTCGCCCGCAACCGCAACACCGGCAAGGATCTGCATCGCGTCGTCCACCACCGAAAAAGCGGCGTTGGCACAGTAATACTTGCACATGGCCGCCTGGGCCGAGGTCATCTCGCCGGCGTCATAGGCACAGGCCGTCTCGTACAGCATGTTTTTCATGGCATCGATCTTGATCGCCATCTCACAGATCTTGAGCTGGTTGAGCTGAAAACGACCGATCGGCTTACCGAACTGCTCGCGCTGGTTGGCGTACTTGACGGCGTCCTCGAAGGCGCAAAGCGCCGTGCCGTAATCGCAGGCTCCCACCAAAAAGCGCTCGAAGTCGAAGTCGCCGATACCGCGCCTGAAGCCGTTACCTTCGGTGCCGAAGATGTCACTTTCCTCCAACTCCACGTTATCCAGATAGACCTCGCAACAGCTGTCCATGCGCAGACCGAGCTTCTCCAGACGCTCCAACTTTACGCCCGGTAAACTCATGTCGACGAAGAACTCGCTGAAGGTATCGCAGTTATCTGCATCACGAGCCATGATCACCAGATACGGCACACCGGCGGAGCTGGTGATGAAGGTTTTATGGCCGTTGAGGTAGATTTTTCCGTCTTTGCGCTGATAGGTGGTGGTAAGACCGCCCACATCCGATCCCGCTCCCGGCTCGGTGCAAGCGGAGTTCCAGATCTGCTTGCCGGTGCCGAGATAGGCCATGACCTTGTCGATCTGCTCTTGCGTGCCCTCGCGCAGGATCGTCTCGAAGCCGGGGAGCTGATAAAGGACGTAGGTCGGTGCACCGTGGCGCCCGAGCTCCTCATAGATGGCCATCAAGGTCACCAGTCCGAGATTCAGTCCGCCGTGTTCTTCGGGCAGCATGATCTGGTCGAAGCCGAGCTCACAGAGTGCCTCCGTCCAACGAATCGGGTATTCGTGTTTTTCGTCGCATTCGACGAAATAGGCTTCCCAGTTCTCACGCTCCATCAACTCGTTGATGTTTTCCACGAACAATTGCTGCTCGTCGCTTAGTTTAAAATCCATCGTTCCTCCAAAATTTTTTCTACATACCTACTGTTTTATTTCGCACGGCGTGCCACGATCGGGCAAACCGGCCAACATCTTTCATAGCCGTGGACGCGTCTACCAATCGAAGCTCACGATCTCGCCGCAAAACCCCGTCTGCTCACGGTAAAACGCCGCTCCCGCAACCAGGGCCGCCCGCGCCTCGTCGAGCATGCGGGAATGATGGAGAAAAGCATGCAAGACCCCGTCGAAGATCTCGAGCTTGTGCGGCACACCTGCCTCGGCCAACATCGCCGCCAGCGCCAGGCTGTCGTCGATGAGCGGATCGAGCGTGGCGGCGGCGATGTAGCAGGGAGCAACATCGCGCGTCAGGTCGGCGGTCAGACAGTTCAGATACGGATTGTCCCTAACACGCTCGAAGTCGTCACAAAAGCACTCGAAGTAATACCTGAGATCGGCCTCGGCAAGTCCGTCCCAAGGCCCGCCCAAAAGTCTGCGCGACTTCGAATCCCATAGCCCGTACATGCCGTAATACAGCAGCAGCGCCTTAACGAAACCCGCGTTCTTTTTTTCATCCCGCAGGTAAAGATAGGTAGACAACGCAAGCAGGGCTCCACCCGAGTCGCCGGCAAAGGCGATATTTCCGGGGTCGATGCCGTAGGCCTGCGCATCGTCGCGGAGAANNTTCCTTCGTAGCCGAGGGAAACTTCGCCTCCGGCGACAACCGGTAATCCACACCCACCACCACGGCGCCGGTGAGCGCCGCAAGACAGCGCATGATCCTGTCATGGGTTTCGAGATTACCCAAGATGAAGCCACCACCATGGATGTAGATGATCGCGGGCAATACCTCCACCGCAGTCGGGTAATGCATCCTGAGCGAAATGGCACCGCAGGGGCCGTCCGTAGACAGATCGCGACTACGAAACATCGTCGCTCCCCCTTCGTTCCAAAATTTGCGCTCCCGCTCGTAGTTTTCACGCATCGTCGCAAGATCGACATCGGTGGAATACGCACTGTCGGAAAGCTCGTTTTGCTTTTCCAATACGGCAGCCATCTGCGAATTGATCTTAGACAGCACGTTCAGCTTGTTCATGAGGCATCCTCGACCTTTTTGCCGCCCTGCTCGGCCTCTGCCGCTGCGGCGGCTTTGAGACCGCACCTACGCACCATCCAGGCGGCAAACAGGCCGACCACGGCAAAGCCGATGAGGATCAGGAAGATGTAGTTGTAGGCATCCATGCCCATGTTGTCGATCATCGAGCCGAAGCCGGTGTGCAAAAAGGTGTCGGGTAAAAAGCCGACCACGGAGAGAATACCCGTGGCGGCGCCGAAGATCGGCAGCGGCACCTTGGCCTCTGTAAGCGTGGAGGATCCGATACTGAAGCAGCCATAGGACACGAAGCCGACGACCACGACGAGCACGGCGACTCCGACGACCATCGCCTCATTGCGCGGGAGCACCAAAAACGCCGCCAGAACAACCACCGCCGCTACGAGAAACACCATGATGGCCTTTGCGGGCGACCTCATGAGTTTCGCCAAACCACCTGCAGCCGGCCCGGCTAGCAAACCGATCCCGTAGGTGCGGATAAGACCGACGATCGACACCAATGCGATCGGCGCGGCAAAACAAGCGGTCATAAACGGCGTGGTGTAGGTAACGCCCTGGTACACCGCGTAGATGAAGAACATGGCGATGGCGGCCCAAATAACACCGGGGTTCTTAAAGGCCGAAGCCGCCTCGCGTAGGCTGAGCATCTTGCTGTCCTTTTGGATTTCTCCCTCGAAATGAGGAATGAAGAAAAACGACAGCACGCCGAGCACGAAGATGATGGCGGCCAAGACGATCAGCAAGACGGTCATGGATTGGGTCACACTGGCGATCGAAGACACGATGGCGGTGTTGATAAGGCCTACCACCAGGCCCGCCGCTCCGTAGATGGAATAGCTGATACCGATCTGGGAGGGATAACCTTCTTCGGAGGTGATAAGGCGCACGAGCTTATAGCGGGTTCCCCACCAGATAAGGATCGTGGTGATACCCATGCCGATGAAGATGAAGTAGAGCACCGCAAGCGACGGCAACATGGCATACCAAAAGGTGAGAACCGCGGTGCTTCCCATGCCGACCCACGAGAGGGTGCGAACGCGGATCTTATCCGCCAAAACACCGGCAGGTAGATAGCAAATCAATGCTACCAGCGAGTAGGCGCCCAAAAGCCCGCCGAGATCGGCATTCGTGCATCCCAAGGCCTGCATAAGGGGGTCGTAGAAAATACCTTTGAGATAGGCCGGGGTGTAAATGATGGAGCTTCCCATGCTCACCAATACCAACAGGAAGATCCGCCGGGCCCTCGAGAGATCCGAGTACCTCATTTCCTTCGTCGCGATACGTGCCACTTTTGATACCTGCCCTTCAAAATCGATCTGAAATGAATGATTCCTCGTTTCGCCCCGGACACCTCACCCGGCTTTATCGCAAAAGCCGGATACCCGTCAAAGCATGTTCCTACGACGATCGATTGCTTGGNNTCGCAAATTTGCCGTGAATACGCAGATACTTAAAAACTTGCGATGGGCGCAGTCACGGTTTAGCTATGCTGTAACTAACGGAAGCGCGACACACTCGAAGCGCGCGAATATAACCGAATACAGAGTATTTACAACGTTTTACCCGCTTATTATCATGGTCGATTTTGTTATAAGGAGCCAAGTCAACATGGAGTTTGGAACTTCGGAAGTTTCACGCGGTCGTTTTGTATTACCTCTGAAATACGCAG
>DOMT01000219.1 GCA_003509825.1 Coriobacteriia bacterium | reverse complement strand
GGCGAGGCAGGTAAACAAATTGAAACGATTCGTGGCGTCGGTTATCGCCTGAGGAGCAGAGATGTCTAGTCTTTCCGCAAGGATCTTCAAAAGTATCTTTTTCACCGTTTTAGGTGTGGTGCTGGTGCTGAACTTGGCGGTAGGCTGGCTCGCCTACCTGCTGCTCGACCGACAGCTCCAAGCGGACCTGCAAAACACCATCACCTTGATCGCACAGAGTGCGAAATCGAGTAGCGAAGCGGAGCTCACCGAGTATCTCGGACAGCTTTCTCTGCAAGGNNTTGACGGCACCGTGCTGTACGACAGCGTCGTCGCAGGCGGCGCGCAGGCCACAAGCGGCGCTCTGGAGGCCATGGACAACCACCTCAACCGCCCCGAGGTCGTCGATGCATTGGCCGGGGGTAGCGGTTTTGCCAAGCGCCATTCCGATACCTTGAATGAGGAGACCACCTATCTGGCGCGGGCTTTGGACGACGGAACGATTCTTCGGGTATCCGGCAGCCAACGCAGCGTGCTCGGCCACCTGACCTCGATGATCATACCCGATCTTTTGATCCTTGCCCTGGCGGCACTGGCCACCTACTTCGTCGCCCGCTTAACGTCGAGGCGGATCTTGCGCCCCTTTAGCAACATCGACTTCGCCAAGCCGCTGGAAAGCGAAACCTATCCCGAGCTCGCACCCCTGCTCACCAAGCTCAACGCGTCGTTCAACGAGCTTTCCGACCAGCAAAGGGCCCTGCGCGCGCAGCAGCATGAGTTCGATATCGTTACCGGCAGCATGAAAGAAGGTCTGATACTCGTTGATGCGACGGGACACATCCTCTCCCTCAACGGTGCAGCATCGCGTATTCTCAACATTACGGAGGAAGTGTTGATGAAAACCCTATCGGAGCGTCGTCATCTTCTCACCGTCAACAGGAGCAGCGAGTTGCAGCAGTTACTGGAGGCGGTGCTCGGAGGCAACTACACGGAGGCCGAGATCGAGCAGGAAGACCGATACTACCAACTGCTCGGCAGCCCGGTGTTCGTGGAGGAACCCGAAGCGGGTGAGGGTGAAGGCGGAGCGAGAGGAGCCGTACTGTTGATCAGGGATATCACCGAGTGGCACGCGGGCGACGTGATGCGCAAGCAGTTCAGCGCCAACGTCAGCCATGAGCTCAAGACGCCACTCACCGTCATCAACGGCTATGCGGAGCTGATGAAGCAGGGCATGGTGAACCCGGGTGACGAAGCACGTCTGGCCGGACTGATCCATGAGGAATCCACCCGCATGATCGCGATGATCGACGACATCCTCACGCTCTCGCAGCTCGATGAGAGCGGTTCGGCCCAGGGTGTCATCGAGGAGAGCTTCGAGGATCTGGACCTCCGCGTCATCGCAGGAGAAGTCTGCGAACAACTGTCGTCCTTCGCACGCGAGCGGCAGATCACGCTGGTGGAGCCGCAGGCGGCAGAAGACGAAGAGAGCACCGGTGCCTACATGACCCGAGGCGTGCGCACCCTGGTTACGCGTATGATCTACAACCTGATCGAAAACGGCATCCGCTACAGCGATGCAGGTGGCAGCGTAACGGTGAGCCTGCAAAGTGGCGACGGTCGTATCGCCGTCGAGGTGAGCGACACCGGCATCGGCATCCCCTTGTCGCTGCAGGACAAGGTCTTCGAGCGCTTCTTCTGTGTGGACCAAAGCCGCTCAAAGGCAACCGGCGGCACAGGCCTCGGCTTGGCGATCGTGAAAAACGGCGCCAAATTACACAAGGCGGCCATCGATCTCAAGAGTATTGAAGGCAAGGGCACCAGCGTAACTTTGAGTTTTGCCGGTAAATGATGCCAACCGGCATGTGATTGAAAAAGAGTGGCTCCGGCCACTCTTTTTTGTGCTCTCAGGTGTGGCGGCAGGGCGCAGCGGTCTTTCGATATGAAGCCGCGGCCTCGTCAGCCCGAAATCTTGGTGATGTCTCCTGCGAGAATGCGGGCCTCTATGTCCGCCAGCTCATCGGGGGTATTGACGTTGACGTAGGCTCCCCCGCGCGGATCGGCTTCCAAGGCCATCTCCGGCGTGAACTCGATAAGCGTCACGTCACCGTACCAGCTGTTCGCCCTGGTCTGCCCCCTATCCAAAGCCGCCTTGCTAGCGGGCAGACAGGACTCGCGCCGATAGACGGCATGAAACGGCTCATAGCCATGACTGGTACGCGGTACGGCGGCGTCCGCACCCCGAGCCGCCAAAGCATCGCGCTCGGCAACCAGAAGCGGTGCCGAAGGAAACACCATGTCGCAGGCAACCACGGCCACATAGGAACACCGTGCGTAATACAGCGCCGTATACAGGCCGTTTAAGGCCCCCCGGACGTCGTAGATATCCCGATGGATTTTGATTTTATCGCGGTGATCCAGATCGTTGCACAAAAATTCCAGGCTATCGGGATCATTGGATGTGATGATGATTTCGTCGGCGATACCGGCGAGTCGCCTCAGCGAACGACAGATGAGAGGGAGGCCACAAAAAGACACCAAAGCCTTCGGCGCGCCCATCCTCTTCGATTCACCCCCGGCTTGTATAACCACTGTCAGTTCTTCCATGCAGGGAATTATAGCAAACGGATGAACATCGTGCGGCAAAAATGCGTGGTTAATTATGCGTTTTGGAGCGTCGGCGTCTCTTCTCCCACCACTTCGCCTTGGTTGGAAAGTGTAATTTCAAATTACTATTTGCTAGTTTACATTTCTATTAGCATATTATATTTTTGCATAATTATGGCAATAATTTGCATTGACATTTGTATGGCGTTGCATATTATTGAGTTTGGGAAATCAAAATTTCTTCCTGATCTATCGTCTCCGTCCAAGCATAGAGAGGGTTCGACTTGCTTTTTCTTAAAAACAATACAACTAAGCAAAAGGGTCGATACGCGAACATAAATATCACAAATCAAGAAAGAAACATGCATATAAACAAGCTGCTTAAATCAGCAAATTGAAGGAGTCCATATGACTGCCGATTCACGAAGAAAGCAGAGAGCGGATGGTCGCGATACGAGTCGCGTGAGTCTGATTTCCGCGCGCTCCAGGCTCAGCCGCAGGGCACATAACCTGTCGAGATTCGAGGCCGCGGACGGATACTCGAAACTCCGCAGGAAACGCACGGTAAAAAAACGGATCGTCGTATCATCGGCCATCCTCCTATCCACAGCCTTGATCGCGGTATTGGTGGGAGGTGTCTACTGTGCCATCTTGAACGGAAAGCTCGCAACCGACATGCAGGGCAACACCGTGGACTTTTCCTCGAGTGTGTGGGAGGGAACCTTCACGGAGCCCGAAAAACCCGAGGATCCTTTCTGGATGCTCTTGATGGGAACAGATGAGACGAACGAGTCCGAACTCCCCAGAACGGACACGCTCATACTCGCACGTATCGACCAGGCGAACAAAACGGCCGCCTTGTTGTCCATACCGAGAGACACCTACGTCGACATACCGGGCTACGGCAAGGATAAGATCAATGCGGCCTATGCTTACGGCGAACAGGAGCGAAAGGGTGGCGGCGCACCCCTTGCCATCAAGACCGTGTCGGCCTTCGCCGGAGTGGACATCTCTTATTTCGCCCAAGTGGGTTTTTCCAGAATCAAAACTCTGGTGGACGGCCTGGGCGGCGTTTGGGTGGACGTGCCGTTGAGCATAATCGGAGATAGAGATGCCGGCAACATCGATGTTTTAGCGGGATACCAGCAACTCAACGGAGAACAGGCTCTGATCTTTTGTCGCTCGAGAAAATTTACGGGCAGCGATTATCAAAGGCAGGCCAATCAGCGAACATTTCTACAAGCCACCGCCAGGCAGATACTCTCATCCTCCCCCGGCACCATTGCGACCACCGTCAACAACCTGGCGGAAATGACCTTTACGAACATGGATTTGGGCAAGATCGTCAAGGTCGCCCAGGGAATGCAGGGGCTTCAGGAAAGCAACATCCACACGTACACCGTCCCGTCCACGACCGATTCCCGATTCAACTCCGCCGGAGAGAAGATCTCCTACGTGATCGCCTACGATGATCAGCTTGCAGAGCTCATCAAGGCTATCGAAAGCGGTAAGTACCCGGCGCGTCAAGACAGCAGCGAATACTATGCCCAAACGGAAGTGCCGGATGCATATATTGCCGGTGCAAGCACCGGGAACAACACGGTCATCGATTCCAGGTGATGTACTTTGGATGTGAGAAACGGTTGTGGTATAGGTGGAAGACACGGCTCGGCTGCGGCAAAGTCATACCCTCCGAAGGACGCTACACATTCGAGGGTGAAATCCCGGTGGTCGTCGGTAGCGACTTCAAAGGGTAGTTGAGAATAACGGCGTGGCGAGGGTGAGCAGCGCGAATGCGGCCACTCCGACGACGACACTCCATGCCAGCGATTTGCTCAACCACGCGACGATAAACACCGGTATCGCCGCCAAAAGCGGTATCAGCAGCGCGGAGCTGCTGAAGGTGAAGGTTTGCGCACTGAAGAGGTCGTTTGCCACCAGCGCGGCGAAGGCCGCGGGCGGGATGAAGCCGAGTGCCTTGGCCACATGATCGGGCAGCTCCCTGCCTTTGAGAAACAGCAGGGGCAAAACCCTGCAGGCCAGCATCAACACTCCGCAGGTGATGAGGATGATGAAGAAGTCTGTCCAACTCATGCCCTCGCCTCCCGCTTCTCCCTGATCCACATCACGATGATGGCGCCGAGCACGCCGACGACGGCGCCGATCAAGATAGCCGGCCCGCTGAGTCCCACCAACTTACAGGCAACCACGCCCACGACCGCCGCCAAAACCGCAACCACGTTTTCGGGTGTGATCTTCTGCATGCAGAGTAGGCAGATGAAGATCGAGGTCATGGCAAAGGAGGCGATCGCCAAAGGAATGCTCAAAGCGTTGCCGATCAATACGCCGACGACGCTGGCCAACGTCCACGAGCTTTGCGAAAAGAGGTTGACCAAGGTGGCACGCCCCACCGACCAGCCGCCTCCATCGGCTCCCGCCTGCTCGAACTTCTGCATGTTGATGCCGTAGCTCTCGTCGGTAACGGTGGCGGCAAACAGGAAGGAGAGACGTTTCTTCGCCTTTTGGCAGAACTGCGACAGCGAGGCGCTGTAAAGCATCTGGCGCGTGTTTACCAAGGCCACACTGGCTGCGATCGAGGCGATGGGCGTGGCGGTGATCCACATATTGGGAATCATGAACTGGCCGGCGCCCGAATAAAACAGCGCACAGAGCAAAAAGACCTGAGCGGCGTTCATGCCCACCGAGGCGCTGAGGATGCCGCAGGGGATGCCGATGGCAACGTAGCCGAGCATGATGGGCAGTGCGGCGCTGAACGATTCTCTTACGGCGTTACGGCTGGGCTTCATGCTTCGGGCAACCGNNACGGGCTTCGATGAGATAATCGGCGATACCTATGATGTCGGAAAAATCAAAGACGGGTAGATTTCGTGCTTTCGCCTGATCGATCACGCGGAGGATATCACTGACCACCGCCACGATCTCGTTGCCCTCGCCGCCCAGATCGCGCGACTCGTCTTTGGGATTACCCGAGCGAAACAGCTCCACCGTCGGCAACCCTCCGAGGCGATAGCCTTCGACCAGAATCATATCGAGTGCCGTTTTTGCCCTCGCGGCGTTTTCGGTCATCGTGTCGATGATGGTTGTGAGCTCCAGCTCCTTTGGCAGCGATTGTACGCAGGCCATCTGATCGGGCGAGGCTACGACCGTATAGACGCTGCCCGCCTGACGATGCCGCCAGGAATCCTTGCCCGGGGTATCGAAGTCGAAGCCCACGTGCGAATGATGCTTCACACTGCCTACCCTCACACCACGTCCGGCAAGCTCCGCGATAAGCTGCACAAGCAGCGTGGTCTTACCGGAGTTTTGTTTGCCGACGAATGCTATCGCCGGAATCTCTGGGGTATAGTCAGACATGCGAGCCTTTCAAACACCTTGAGCTGAAATCGTTTTAACGATCTCCATTATATCGATATTATGTAAAGTCGATTCCGCTTTTGATGACGATTTTCCGACGCTTTTTTGGTGATGCTTCAGGAAAGTGTCGCCTCAACCACCTCGCCTGCCGCCAATGAGGCGGCGACGTCGATGATACGTTGGTTGGATGAGCCACGCCAGCGCAGTTCGTAGCTCTGCAGCTCCTGCTTGAACGGGCCGTCCACCAGCACATCCACTTCCTTGAGCAACTCGGCGGCAGCGGGACTCGGCGTTCCGGCCGAGAGCTGCTCGAACAGATAGCCGGAGTAAGCCCAGACGTTCAAACCCTTTGCGCGGGCACGCCGCGACAACTCGATCAGCTCCGCAGCCCGCTCAAAGGGCTCACCGCCTGTCAGCGTGATGCCTGCAAGCAGGCGGTTGGAATCGATCCTTTGCCAAAGCGACTCAACGGACACCGCCACCCCACCGCTGAAGGAGTGCGCCTTGGGATTGTGACAACCCGGACAGGCATGCTTACAACCCTGGGTAAAAATCGCAAAGCGTATGCCGGAACCGTCGACGATGGAGTCGTCGGCGGTCCCGTAGATTCTGACTGTCTTGTTTTCGCTCAAAGCCTTTAGGCCTCGATGGGTACGTCGGTGTGAGCCACGATGCCCTCACTCTCGATGTCGGCCACCGCCACACCGTGCTTGACGCGCTGGCTCTCCTCGGCACGTTTGCCGTTGTTGAAGCGATCCAGCGTACCCACGAGATACCCCGTGATACGACGGATGCGCTCGAAGGGGATGTTGCCCTCTTCGCGTCCGCACTTGGGGCAGCGGTCCCCGATGATACCGTTGTAGCCGCACACCGAGTCGCGATCGACCGGGTGGTTGACGCTACCGTAGCCCACGCCGCACTCCTTCATGTGGCGGATGATGGCCTCGAAGGCCTCGAGGTTGTGGGTCGGGTCGCCGTCCAGCTCCACATAGCTGATGTGGCCGGCGTTGGTGAGCGCGTGATACGGCGCCTCCAGCTCGATCTTCTTAAACGCGTTGATGTCGTAATACACCGGAACATGGAAGCTGTTGGTGTAGTATTCCCTATCGGTGATGCCCTCGATCGAGCCGTAGCGCTCGCGATCCATCTTCACGAAACGGCCGCTGAGCCCCTCGGCCGGTGTTGCCAGAAGCGAGAAGTTCAGCTGGCTCTGCGCGGCACGCTTGTCGAGATAAGAGCGCATGTGGCCGATGATCTCAAGCCCGAGGTTCTGCGCCCTTTCGCTCTCACCGTGATGCTCACCGGTGAGGCATTTGAGGGTCTCGGCCAAACCGATGAACCCGAGTGATAGTGTGCCGTTTTTAAGCACCTCTCCCACCTCGTCATCGTATTTGAGGTTCTCCGAGCCGGTCCACACACCCTGACCCATCAAAAACGGCATGTTGTAGACCTTTTTGCGCTTCTGGATATCGAAGCGGGCCAGCATCTGCTCACAGGACAGATCAAGCTTCTGATCGAGCAGATCGAAGAACAGCTCCAGGTCTCCGTGTGCACGGATGGCCAGGCGCGGCAGGTTGATCGAGGTGAAGCTCAGGTTTCCGCGACCGGGCGTGACCTCGTTTTGCGGATCGTAGGTGTTACCGATAACGCGCGTGCGGCAACCCATGTAAGCCACTTCGGTCTCGGGCGTGCCTTTATAGTACTGCGCGTTGAAGCTCGCATCCAGGAAGCTGAAGTTCGGGAACAACCTCTTGGCCGAAACCGCGCAAGCCTGCTTGAACAGATCGTAATTGGGATCCTCGGGGTTAAAGCTCACACCCTCTTTAAGACGGAAGATCTGGATCGGGAAAATCGGCGTCTCGCCGCTACCCAAACCTTCTTCGGTGGCCTTGAGGATATTCCTGATGACCATACGACCCTCGGCCGTGGTGTCCATACCGTAGTTGATCGACGAAAACGGCGTCTGCGCGCCGGCGCGGGAGNNGTGTTGAGGTTATGGATAAAGGCTTCCATCGCCTGATGGGTCGCCTTATCGGTATCCTTGGCGGCCTGCTTGCCGGCATAGGCCTGAACCTTGTCCACCAACTCCGCGCCCAAATCATACTCGGCCATCAGGGTCTTTTTCTCGGCCATGACGTAATTTACATCCATGGTCAGTGCCGGCCAGAGTCCCGTCTCGGCCTCGATACGGGCGCAAAGCGAATCCAGCTCCTCTTTGGGCAGATCCTTTTCAGCCAAAAGTTCGAGTGCCGCCAGCAGGTTCTTGCGGTAGAAACGCCTGAAGCTCTTGCGCACACCGATGGCCATGCCGTAGTCGAAGTTCGAGATGGACTGGCCGCCGTGCTGATCGTTTTGG
>DOMT01000053.1:1982-4050 GCA_003509825.1 Coriobacteriia bacterium | reverse complement strand
ATCAATGCCGACTTCGACGGCAACAATATCAACGTCGGTTGTGGTTCCACCAATCTCGGACCTCTAACGGCACTGGTAAAGGAGTCGGGCGCCGATCTGGGTATCGCTCACGACGGCGACGCTGACCGGGTGCTTGCGGTTGACGGCGNNGGCGAGGGCAACGAGATCGACGGCGATGTCATCGAGGCCATCTGCGCACTCGACCTTAAAGTTCAGGGCAAACTCAACAACAACACCGTGGTCACCACCGTCATGTGCAACCTCGGCTTTGTGAAAGCCATGGAGAAAAACAGCATCGAGGTCATCCAAACCGCGGTGGGCGACAGCAATGTGTTGGCGGCCATGCGCGAGGGCGACTACGTTATCGGTGGCGAGCAGTCCGGCCACATGATTTTCCTCGAATACAACAGCACCGGCGACGGCCTGGTAACCGCGCTGCAACTGCTATGTGCGGTAAAGCGCAGCGGCAAGACACTGACCGAGCTCACGAGCGTTATGGAGCGCTACCCGCAGGTGCTGATCAACGTGGACGTGGCGAGCAAAGAGGGCTTCGACACCTCCGAGGTGCTCAAAGAGGCTATCGCCGCAAGCGAAGGACGCCTGGGTTCCGACGGCCGCGTTTTGGTGCGCGCCTCGGGCACCCAACCGCTCATCCGTGTTATGACCGAAGCCAAAGACACTCCCACCGCCGAGCGGGAAGCGGAGTTTTTGGCACAGGTCGTGCGCGACGTATTGGGGTAAATCATGGCTGAAGGGGTTGAGAACAAAGAAAACCCGGTGCCGGTTTCGCCCGTTGCCGGGCTCGGCGTGGACATCATCGAGATCGACCGCATGGAAAAAGCGGTGACCCGCACGCCGCGTATGATTACCCGCCTGTTCTCCGAATATGAGCAAAACTACGCTAAAAAGAAGGCTCGACCTGCCATACAATACGCATTGTTTTTCGCGGCGAAGGAAGCGGTGCTCAAAGCCTTGGGTACCGGTTTTGCCGGCGTGGACGCCTTCACCGATGTGGAGGTTACCCACGATCGCTACGGCAAACCCGTTCCGGTTCTACACGGGCGTACCAAGGAGCTGGCCGACAGCCTCGGCATCGTCGACATGCAGCTCTCGCTTTCCTATACCCGGTCGGTGGGCGTGGCCTCGGCGGTGGCCATCAAAGAGCAGGATCGTCCCAAAACGGAAGACAAGATCGATCAAAAGGCCGAGCTGGCGCGCAAGTTCAAAGAGCTGCGGGCCATGTTGGATGAGATGGAGCCTACGGAACTGCAAAAGCAAGACGGGAAGTCGGGGGAAACGGCGGGAGACTAGGGGAGTGTGGACGCGCGTGACGCGGATCGGCCGAGTGTGAACGCCGCGTCGCGCGGGTTGTTTAACACCTTCCTGAAGGATAGGCACTTCCTCGGTTAACAAACAGTGGAGGTACTATGGACTACAGAGACTTGATAGAGTTGTTGCCGGCCGTTGCCCGGGATGCGAACAAGTATTCGCGGGGAAGTCTTTTGATTCTCGCCGGGTCCGTCCGCTATCCGGGCGCGGCGATTCTTGCGGCCAAAGCGGCCGAGCGTGCCGGAGCGGGATGTATCACGCTGGCGGTTCCTAAGTCGGCGGTTCCTGTCGCGCAGGGACATCTGCTCTCGGTACCCGTCGTCGCAGCTCCCGAGAACGCCGGCGCCTTCGCCTCCGATGCCTGGTTTGCCTTAAGCACCGAGATTTCGCACATCGATGCCGTCGTTTTGGGTCCGGGACTCACCGATACCGCATCGACCAGGGAGTTTGCCCTAAAGGTTCTCAGGGAGTGTCGCGTGCCCGTGCTCATAGACGCCGATGGCCTCAACGGTATCGCCGCCTCGGGATTTTTCGGGATTAAGCTGGATGAGCGGCACGTACTCACTCCCCATGCGGGCGAGCTGGGTAGGTTGGAAAAGGCGGCGGGCGTGATCGGTGCCCAGGAGCTGGCGGTCAAAACGGGAGCGACCATCGTTGCCAAGGGCCCCGAAACGCACATCGTCTCACCGAAGCGGCACGTCGTTTCGACGGCGGGAACATCCGCGCTGGCAACGGCGGG
>DOMT01000053.1:0-1961 GCA_003509825.1 Coriobacteriia bacterium | reverse complement strand
TTTGGGCGTTGAAATCCATGGGCGCGCAGGGCGCATCGCCGAACATAAGCTGGGCATGCGCAGCGTAATCGCCGAAGATGTTATACACTCGATAGCGGAAGTTATCAAAGCGTAGGCAGCGGCTTCAAACCGTTGGAGCATTTGACATAAAACCTCAAGGGTAAGGAAAGGGAAGCGGATGGGTCTTCATACCGGCGGTCAGGAGCAGCGGGGACAGTATATGAAAGAAAGCGGTGACAACGTGCATCGTCATGCATGGGTCGAAATCGACCTGGAGGCGATTCGCTACAACCTCAAACGTTTTAGAAAGCACCTGGGCCCGGACGTGAAAATCATGGCTGTGGTAAAAGCCGATGCCTACGGACACGGTGCCGCCGAGTGCGCGCGTGTGGCGCTGGCAACGGGAGCCACCATGCTCGGTGTTGCCACCGTCGATGAGGGGCTCGCGCTCAGAAAGACGGGCATCGCGGCGCCGATTTTGGTGCTTGCCCAGCCTCCCGCCGAGACGATTCCCCTGCTGCTACAGCATCAATTGATCCCCGGTGTTACCGACATGGAGTTCGTGCTGGCACTCGGCGAGGCCGCCGACTCACACGGCTCGGTTGCCGGCTACCATCTCAAGATCGATACAGGCATGAACCGCCTCGGCGTGCATTACAGCGATGCCGGAGACTTCTTGCGCACCGTCGCCTTCCACCGAGGGCTCTCGCTTTTAGGCGTGTATACGCACTTTGCGACAGCCGACGACGTGGACACCTACGGCTTCAACGTGCAGATGAAGCGCTTCGAAGAGGCGCTGGCCAACATACGATTCATGGGTATCGACCCCGGTATGGTGCATGCGGCCAACACCGCCGCCGCCATCCGCTACAAGCAGGCGCACTTCAACATGGTGCGCATCGGCATCGGCATGTACGGCCTGCATCCTGCTGACATTACCAAACCGTTGATCGAGCTGCACCCGGCCATGAGTATCAAGGCCCGGGTGAGTTTTCTCAAACCCGTGTCGGTGGGAGAGGGTGTGAGCTACTCGTTTACCTATCGCTCTCCCGGCAGCGTGTTGATCGCAACGCTACCTATCGGTTATGCCGACGGCCTGTCGCGCAGTCTCTCCAATCGCATGGACGTGTTGGTAAGAGGCCAACGCCTGCCGCAGGTGGGCAACATCTGCATGGATATGATGATGGTGGAGGCCAACCAACGTGGCTCGATGCTCAAGCCCCACGCGGTTGTTGAACTCGGCGACGAGGTGGTGATCGTGGGTCGCAGCGAGAACGAACAGATCACCCTCGACGACATGGCCAAGATGCTGGGAACGATCAACTACGAGCTGGCCTGCCGCTTCGGCATGCGCTTGGACCGCGTGTATCTGGACTGACGCGGGGCGTGGGCACGGGCGTTCGCCTTCCGGATGTCTGCCGTTCTGCGGGAGTTGTGTGGGCTCGCATGGTTTGAAAAGAAGTAAGCCAACCCTTCCCTCATTCTGTGTCTCTCTTCAAACCCTGCGCCATCCCCGTCTTTCACAGAACCGTAGCCTCGGAGCGTTGGTTGCCCCTTGTCTCATGTCCTGGATGCAATGGTCGACACCTGTCTCGTCTCGCTGCTTGCGGGTGAACGGGGAGATTTTCTGTGTTGATATCGGTTGAGCAGGGGTGGGTTGCCTTCCGGATGTCTGCCGCTCTGCGGGGGTTGTGTGGATGCGCGGGGTTTGGAAAGAGACATGGAATGGGGAAGGGGCTGGCCTGTTCGGTGCGGGTTTTGTTGCTTGTGGCTTTGTTAGTGCATCGGTTGTGTGTTTGGACAGGGAGGGGCACGTGTTTATCGGTGCCCCCGTTGTTTGCCCTGAGTAAGACTTCGGGCGCGATTGGACGTAAGGGGCGATTTTGTCACGACAACGAAATCGGTTTCTCCTTGTCAAACCATTGGCGATAGGAAATCCACGTTTTTGTCCAAACCGGTCT
>DOMT01000172.1:5349-5578 GCA_003509825.1 Coriobacteriia bacterium | reverse complement strand
CCTTCGGCATGAAAGCAAAGGTTATCGCGTCTGAGGGGCAGGAGTCTTTACAGAGGCCACACTTGCTGCATTCGTTGAGCGAGGCGGAGCAGTGCGGGTCAAGACCTTCTGTGCAAACGTTGCTGCAGATATGGCAGTCGCCGCCGTTAACACGGATGCATTTTCTCCGATCCACCACGGGTTTGAAGAACCGATTGCCGATGCTGATGAGAGAGAGCATAGCTCCCAT
>DOMT01000172.1:0-5215 GCA_003509825.1 Coriobacteriia bacterium | reverse complement strand
TGCGGCCGACAGAAGCGAACCGCCTAAAATGATATGGCGCGAATCGATCTTCGCCCGTTTCGCCGAACATGACGTGGTGCAGGAAGAGCAGCCTGAGCCGCAGGGAGAGAGCCCGGATGTTTTCTTGCCCAACACTCCTCCGTCCNNGTTCTGCCGTTCGCCCCGGTATCCGACAGGGTCGCACCTGTCTCATCCGACCCCACGCCCTGCACACCCTTGCCCAACACTCCTCCGTCCCCTGTTACCACACCCTCGCCGAGTGGCTTGTCACCTGTTCTCCCGAGCTTACCGCGAATGAACTCCCTGAAGTTGTTGATGGGCGCGATGGGGCAAACCCAGGCGCAGAAGAACTTGCCCAAGACCATCACCACGATCACGACGACCGCCAACACCAATAGAGCCTGCAGGAACACCGATCTGCCGGCGAGCATGCTCTCCACGGCTCCCAGCGGGCAGATGGTTGCGATGGCCTGCCAGCCGAAGGACGAGAGCGTGCCGAGGTTGGTGTTGAGGATCAAGCCCACCGAGACGACGACAAACACGGCGCCCAAACTTATCCATCTGAGATACTTCAGTTTCATAGCGGCCGTTCCTCCGTGGTGGCTTCGATGTTCACGCCGCGACGCATGGTGCCCTTGAAGGTGCGATAACTCGACGAAGGACAGATGTTTTCGCAGATGCCGCAGCCGTTGCATTTTTTCGGGTCAACCACCGGCTGACGCTTCTCGTTAATCGTTATGGCATTGAAGGGGCAGTAATCCGCACATTTTCGACAGCCACCCAGTTTTTCGAAGGCGATGCAATAGAGCGGGTCGATAACGGCTTCTCCGATCCAACGTACTTCGGGGTCGAACGAGGTCTTGAGCGCGCCGGTCGGGCAGCTCAAGGCGCAGAGCATGCAAAAATCGCAGAACCCTTTTCCCGTTGCCGAGAGGAGCGCCGGATAGGGGTCGGACGTAACCATCGCCTGATCCTTACCTTCCTCCCTGCGATAGCTTTCGGAGAATTTACTGTGAAAACTCAAGCGTGGCGTGCGGATATTGATGAGGCCGTCTTCCATGTCGCAGTTGACAATGATGTCGCGCGGACAGGCACCCCTGCAGCGGTTGCAGCGGATACAGGTTCCCAAAAAGTGCTCCTCGCTTTCGATCCCCGGAGGTCTCAAGGGTGGGTCATCGCCCCCTGCGACGTCCAGAACCCTCAGCGTTGCACCCGTTGCCAAAAGGGTGGCGGCACCGATGGCGCCGGTAATCAGGCTCCTACGACTAAGCAACGACTCGTTCATCGCTCAAGCTTTCCAGTAAGGCATCGATGGTTTCCAAGTCCAGTGTCAGATACCCGCGGGTTGCCTTTATCACCCCTTGATAGAAACGGGTTTTGAGGATCTTGTTCGCACGCTCTGAAAACAGGTTGATCCAGCTGAGGATATGGTTTTGGATGAAGTCCCTCGCCAGCTCCAGATTCCTGATCGCTTCGACGATATCGCCCCCGGTACATGCAGCCTCGCTGCGGTCGGACAATACCGCCAAAAACTCCAGCTCGAAGCTCAGGTGGTCTTCGGGCAGCCTGACCGTGCTCTTGAGCGTGATTCCTTCGGCCCTGAACAATTTGTAGACCTCGTTGCGCGGTTCTTGGTTGAAGAGGGCTTTTTCTCCCAAAAAGATGCTGGCGTAAGGAACGGCCACCATCTCATCGACCGTGTCGATGCCGTCGAAGCACATCGTAAAATCGGTGGCCAGGATTTGGCGCGTGCCGGTATTGCGCTTGCGCACCCCGCGCCCCATATCATTAAAGCCCTCCGCCAAAAGCCCCGTGCCTTCAAGCTCCAAGGCCCGATCGATCAACTGCATCGATTCCAAAAGGTCGATGTCTTTTTCGGCCAATGGCTTTAAGAAGAGACGTGAGAACATCCTATAGCCGGCAGCTCTGTCACGTAGCACTTCGATAATGTCGTTATCGATTCTCTGTGCCGAAGTATTCGATGTCGTCATGTCTATCCTTTCATAGTAACGCTCGATCTACCTGTCATCCTTCGTGGTAAGAGGGGGGGGCGAACCGCCCTTTCAAGGGGGGTGGAGGATGTCCGCCCGGGCAGGTAACCCACCCGGGCGGACCGAAAACACGAAAGCTAATCCAAAGCCCGCGTTACGGTCTTTTCACCCATTCCACGCCAGGTTGCTATCGCATCGGAAAGAATGTATTTCGTTGCCGGTGTCGCACTGCCGGCATCGATGGTGTGGATCTTCTTTCCTGCTGCCTCTGCAGCGGCCAGTGCCTTGCTGGCACCGGAGGCGGGATCATCCAGGTCACCGTAGTAGCGTGCACGACAGGCACAGTTATGCACGCACGGCGGCACGGCATGTGCCGGATCGGCGGTGTCCTTGGCGTTTTCAACACCGTCGCTGGTGGCCGTGAGGTGGTTGCACAGCGTGCACTTCTCCACCACGTTCTCATCGGCGTTATACCAACGCACGCTCGGCCTGTTTGCACCCTCGGGGTCGGAGTATGGACAGCCTCCCAGGCAGGTCTTACAGCCGATGCACTCACTTTTGTTGATGAGTACGACGTTGTTGTCCGGATCGCGGTATGAGGCGCCGGTCGGGCAGACGGCCACACAAGGCGCGTCCTCACATTGCTGACACTGGATCGGCAGCCAGTACATCTCGATATCCGGGTGCTTGCCTATCGGGTCGACGTTGATGACGTCGCACCAATAGTTTCCGAGCCCTACGTTGTTCTCGAATTTGCAGGCCACGATGCAAGACTGGCATCCGGAGCAACGATCCAAATCGACGACCAAACATCTCTTAGGCATTACATACCACCTCCGGAAGTTGCGAATTCAACGATGGGTGTGTTGAGCGCGGCATTTCCAAGTGCGATGCCGATATCTTTCACATACTCGTTGGGTGTGTCGGGCATAAACGGTTTGAACTCCTTCGGCTGCGTCCAGATGTTATCCGGTCTGCTCGACTTCTTGATGTTTACCTGGAAGCCGCGGTTTACGTACGATCCGTAGACCTCGTTGAAGTTGCAGTCGATAGCGTTGGTGATAACGTTGACGTTGCACTCCTGCCAGCCGCCGGTCTTATTGGATTGCGAGGAGTCATAGCACTCTGGGTTCCAGAAACGCTCCATCCAAAGCACGTTGGGGGCAACGACTTCCGAAACATAGGCGATCGCCCGGATGGGGTCGCCGGTCTTGGTGTTGTTTTCCTTGATCTTCGCGTACGATCTCTCCGTACCCACCATGTCGGCGGCCTTGTAGTCGCTTCCCTGGGTGCGGCGCGAGGAGAGCTCCACCCAATCCCCGTGCTTGATGCCGTATTCGCCGGCGGTCGCGGGATTGATGCGCACGAACGGCGCGGGATACAGCTCGCGGGCAAACGGCGCGTGACNNTTTCGAGTCCATACTGTGCAGCAGTATCGGGATGCATGCGAACATCAGGTGCTGGATACAGCTCACGGATAAACGGGGCATGACGCATGGTGCCGTGATGGAAGTAGTACAGGCGTCCGGAAGTGAGTGCCAGAGGGAACTCGGGATCGAAGGGGGCAACGTAGTTGCCGCCACCCGCCACCTGCGGCGCCTCGTTTTGATACGGCACGTTGCATATCGGGGAGTACTCGCCACTCCAGGTGCCCACGCGGGGGTCGATGTGCGTATTCTCGCGCGGATAACAATAGGGGAATCCGTTGGTCGAGAGCTTGATGTGTCTGTGATTGTAGACCTCGCACTTGCGGCTCTCGGTGGCAAATCCCATAGGCAGGCCGTCGGCCGCCTTGACGAGATGTTGTCCATAGGTCCAATACGTTTTCGGATCCTCGGCAAAGTAAAGATCATGGTTGTTTTTGGCAAACTCCATGAAGCTCGCTATGTCGGTGACCGCCTCGTCGTAACCGGTGATACCCTGACCCTTGAATTTGTCGATATGTGCCTGCCAGGTTACCGACTCGTCGGCTTCGCCACCCATAACCCCCATGCCGAGTGGGAACTGCAAGCCCAGATCGGTCATGGTCTGACCGGTGGAGCCGAAGATGACACTGTCCAGCTTGGTGTTGAGTTTTGCGGAGGCGGCTTCGATAACGCGCTGCGGCGGTACCGTGTTGGGCACCGTCTCGCCGAGGTGGATGACACCCGGGCAGGGGAACGAATAATTGAGCTGACCGAAGGAGCTGGCACCGGTGGCTTCGAGCCACTCTTCCAGCGGGAAGATAAGATCGGCATACTCGATCTGGAAGGAGGTGATCATCGGATACTGGCAGATGATAAAGTCCACACCGTCATTCATGATGGCGTTATGCCAGGCGCCGGCACTGCCCAAAACGGCGAGCTTGTTGCCGGACATATCAAACCACACACGGGGTTTGAAGGGCTCACCCGTCTCGATGGCCTCACGGACCGTGGGGATGTGGCTGTGGCACCAGTTGTACAGGCCGCGGTGGTTTTTCATGCCGAGACGATCCAAAAGCAGCTGGTTCATGGCAAACTGGGTAGCCCCGTTTTGGAAGGGCGCGGCACCTGTGAGCGTGCCGTTTTGGAAGGACGCGACGCGGGCCTCGTTGGCGGCCTTGGTGGCGCCCACCTCGTAACCGATGCCGTACATCTGACCGAACATACCGCCGAAGCCGTTCCAGAATGCGGTGGGGCGGGNNCCGGGCTTATTCACGTAACCCATGATCATATCCAGGCCCATCAAGCCGTCGGGTACCTGGGACGCGGTTTCCTGCATGTCGGCCGCCACACCGTTGGCGATACCGGCAGCCAGGCCCTGCTTGGCCGGGGCGGTGTAGATATCGATCGCCTCACGGATACGATCCTCGGGAACCCAGCAGAACTCGGCAGCCTTTGCCAACGTCCAGGGCTCGGCCTCGTCGCGATAGATCTGACCGCCGCTGCGCGACTGCTTGCCGTTAACAACGGCCGAAGCCAGAACCCGCGGGTTGACCTGTGCCTTTACGGTGGCGGGATCGCCGAAGGGTAGCGGTGCGATCTGACCGGTGTTCTCGTCCACGCACACGTATACCGGAGTGTCCTCGGGGGTGGTCTGTGCACTCGCGCCGAAGACCTCGGTGGCCAACCACGGCAGGTGCGTATCGGGATTGATGAGGAAGGGGATGTTGGTATAGAACTTGGTAAACTCCTCGTCGTAGAGCTTCTCGTCGAAGATGACGCGATACCACGACAAGATGAGTGCGGCATCCGAGCCGGGGC
>DOMT01000146.1:4775-5003 GCA_003509825.1 Coriobacteriia bacterium | reverse complement strand
ATCGATACCCGTCTGCATGCCGTCACGGGCGATGTCGGTATAGACGATATGGCGGATACCCCACGACTTGAGTTCCTCGATGAGATCGATGTCTTTGATCGAGCTGCCTTCGCGCCACCCCTGAATAGCCACCATACCATCACGAGCGTCGACACCCGCGCAGATCAAATCTCCGTATCGGGCTGCGGCGGCTTTGGCGAAGTCGGGATCGGTTACCAGCTTCGTGCC
>DOMT01000146.1:3993-4755 GCA_003509825.1 Coriobacteriia bacterium | reverse complement strand
CCGCCCACCTCGACTTTAAGCCCCGAAGTCTCGATGATCGCCTTGATACTCTCAGTGTTCGTCGCCTCACCGCTGCGGGCGCCGTTGAGATCCACCACATGAATCCAGTTCGCACCCTGCTCCTTAAACAGCAGCGCCTGCTTTACGGGGTCGTCGTTATATTCGGTCACCGCCTCGTAGCTGCCCTGGGCCAGACGTACCACCTTACCGTCCAACAGGTCTATCGCCGGAAACAACTCCATCAGATCACGCCCTTTGTAGAGGGAATCCGGTCGCCGACCCTGGTGTCCAAGGCCACGGCCTCACCCAACGCGCGGGCCACCGCCTTGGAGGCCGCCTCGATGATGTGATGTGAGTTCTCCCCCGAAAGCGAGCGGACGTGCAGGGTAACGCCGGCGTTGCTTGCCAACGCTATCAAAAACTCCTTGAACAGCGTGGTGTCGAAGGTACCGATGATCTCGATGGGCAGCTCCACATCCCAATGCAGTTGCCCGCGACCGCTGATATCCACAGCCGCCATCACCAAAGCCTCGTCCATCGAGATGAGGGCATCGCCGAAGCGCCTGATGCCTTTCTTGTCGCCGAGTGCCTGCGTGAAGGCCTGACCGAGCACGATGCCCGTATCCTCCACCGTATGATGCGCGTCGACTTCCAAATCACCCTTGGCCGTCACCGACAGATCAAAGAGTCCGTGCCTGCCGAAGGCCTCGAGCATATGGTCGAAAAAGGCCACGCCGGTATCGACGTTCGTCGCCCCGGAAG
>DOMT01000146.1:0-3895 GCA_003509825.1 Coriobacteriia bacterium | reverse complement strand
ACCGATACTTACCCGCAAGCAATCACTCAAATGGGGGGCGCTTGAAAAGTCACGTAATAAGATGCCGTATTCTTCATGTAGGCGCTTCCAGAGCCGCCCTGCACCCGGTGTCTTGAAGAGGATGAAGTTGGCCTCGCTGTAAAACACCTCGATATCATCGTGGGCCGCAAGTGCCCGAGCCACCCGCCCACGCTNNGCAAGTGCACGGGCCACCCGCCCACGCTCGTTTATGCTTTCCCGCACCTGTACGGCGATGATGTCTTTAACACGCAAAACCGCGCCACCCGCCAACACCGAAAACACGTCCACCGAATATGGCTGCCGTACCTTACAGAATTCGTTGATGACCCGCTCGGATGCCAAAAGGTATCCGAGTCGCACTCCCGCCAGGGCGTAGGCCTTGGAAAATGTGCGGAGCAAAACGAGGTTTTCGTGAGCGGCGAGTAAGCCGGTTACGTCGTAGCGGGGATCGGCGAAATCGATGTAGGCCTGGTCGATCAAAACCACCGCATCCGTGGCTGCAAGCAACTCGGAGACGAAGGTCGCATCCAAAACATCACCCGTCGGGTTGTTGGGTGAGGTGAGCATCACCACGTCGATGTCACCGTGCGAGACCCGCTCGATGACCGCGCGCTCGTCCACACCGAGCTTCATCCCGGGGCCGGCCGCGATTCCTGAGGCCGGCTCGACCCGAGACACTATGCGCGGCACCTCCACCAACTCGGTACCGGTTAAAACCGCATCGAGTTCGTAGGACGAAAACGACGGAGGTGCAGTGAGCAGTTTGCGCCCGTTGCCTCCGTAGGCCAGCAGGATGTCCATAATCAGCTCGTCGCCACCGTTACCCAAAAGTACGTTCCCAGGCTTGAGTCCGTGCAATTCCGCGGACTCGGCCCTCAACTTTTTAGCCAACGGGTCGGGATAGCGATGAAACATCTGCTCGGATACCGCGGTCGCAAGCTCCTCGATGACCTGCAGCGGAGGACCGTAAGGGCTCTCGTTGGCATTGAGATACACTTCGGCGGGCAGATATTTGGGGTCGTAGGCCACCAGGTTGTTGAGGTTAGGCGCTGTCGGTCGAACCTTTTGCATCAGAATGCTACCTCAGTTCCCATCTTCGGCTTCATCTTCGAAATCGCGCTCCTCGAAGCGCAGGTCGATGGCCTTGGCGTGCGCCCAAAGTCCCTCGGTGCCGGCGATCGCCCGGATCTTCGCACTATCCTTTTGCAACGCGACGGCCGAATAACTGATGACGTTGGTGCGCTTGACGAAATCATCCACCGAAAGCGGACTCGCAAAACGGGCGGTTCCGCCCGTGGGCAAGGTGTGGTTGGGGCCGGCGATATAATCGCCCACGCTCTCCGGTGTCCAGGGACCGAGAAAGACCGCCCCGGCATTTTCGATGAGCCCCAACAACTCCATCGGTTGATCCATGTGCACTTCGAGGTGCTCGGGAGCGATGGTGTTGACGACCTGAATCGCGGTGGAGAGGTCGGGGCATATCAGCACCAGACAATTGTCGTCGATGGACTGCTTGGTAAGCTCCTGACGCGGAGACTCGGCCAGATATTCCTCCATCAGCTCGATGACCTCATCCACGAAATCCTCATCGAAGGTCACCAGATAGGTGGAGGCGTTGGGGTCATGTTCGGCCTGAGCCAACAGATCGATGGCAACGAGTGCGGGGTCCGCCGTCTCGTCGGCGAGAATCAGCACCTCGGAGGGGCCGGCGATCATATCGATACCCACATCACCGTAGACCAGGCGTTTTGCGGCGGCAACGTAGGCGTTGCCCGGGCCGGTGATCTTATCGACGGCTTTGATCTGTTCGGTTCCGTAAGCCAAAGCCGCGATCGCCTGTGCGCCGCCGACCATGACGATGTCGCTGATGCCCGCCAGTTGTGCAGCGGCGATGGTAACCGGGTTGATGACACCCGACTTCTGCGGCGGTGTGACCATGACGATGCGCCGCACACCGGCCACCTGTGCCGGAATGGCGTTCATCAACACCGTCGAGGGATACTGGGCGCGCCCGCCGGGAACGTAGATACCCACACTTTCGAGCGGCGTGATGCGGGTGCCCAAAAACGCGCCGTCGGCACGGGTGGTAAACCAGCTTTGTTGCACTTGGCGCTCATGAAACGATCTGATATTGTCGGCCGCAGTCTTCAGGGCCTCCATGACCTCACGGGGAACCGTTTTCGTCGCCCGGGCGATGTCGTCTGCCGAAAGGCGAAAGGTCTTGAGCTCAACACCGTCGAATTCCTGCGTGAAGCGGGCGACCGCCTCATCTCCCCTCTCTTTGACTTCGGCGATGACACGCGCTGCAACCTCCATCGCCTCGGCGTTCGTAGCCGTCTGACGCGTCAGTTCCTCGCGGACGTCCTGCCCCGATTCCAGCTCCACAACCCTCATGTTTTCCTCGTTTCTTTTCCTGATATCGCCCATACGCGATGTGACTTGCCGTTAGGTATCAATTCTATCATCAGCTTCAACGACTCGCTTCAGGCGCTCCGCATGTTCTCTGACCCTGGGGTCGATGCGCACACTGGCGGGGTTACCCACGAATCGCGCCGTGGATTCCAAAACGTCGTCGATGATGACGAGGTTGTTTTCTTTAAGCGTGGTGCCGGTCGCCGTGATGTCGACGATGCGATCGGCCATTCCGCAAAGCGGCGTAAGCTCGATGTTGCCATGCATCTTGATCAGCTCCACCTGCACACCCATCGTCTGGTAGTAGCGGGCGGTGATGCGGGGGTATTTGGTTGCCACTCTGAGCACACCGAGTTTTTGATAGGTTTCGTCGGCCGCACCGGTGGCCTGGGCGGGTTCGGCGACGACGAAGCGACAGGCGCCGAACTTAAGGTCGGCGAGCTCCACCACCTCGAGCCCGGCCTCCATAAGTGAGTCCTTGCCACAGATCGCACAATCCACACCACCGTAGCTGGCAAACACCGGCACATCGGTGGGCCGGACGATGTAGAGCTCCACACCGTCGTTGTAAAAAACCAGCTGTCTGCCCGGATCGTCGAGACCGGTCGTGTCGATGCCCGCCGCTTTGAGTAACGCGACGCTTTGTGCAAACAGCGAACCTTTGGGTACGGCGATCTTGAGACGCGGCCTGCCTATGGTCGCTTTATCACTACGGGGGTCGCCCGTCATGCTTTTTGTTATATCCATACCTGCACTCCTCATCGGGATCCGACGGACGGATCCGTCGACAATACGGCCTTGATGCCCTCGGATCGTAAGCGGGCGGCTTCGACGAATGCCCCGGCGGGGTCGGTTGTGTCTACCTCGACCCGGGCAAACTCCGGACGAAGGATGTCGTTTTCAGGCAAGGCTCCCTGCTCCATCAGTGCAGCCATCACACGCTCCAAACCGAACGCAAACCCGGCCGCCGGCGCCTTGCTACCGTAGGCCTCGAGCATGCGATCGTAACGGCCACCGCTACCCAGAGAAACACCGAGCCTGGGCGCGTAAGCCTCAAAAACCAAACCGGTGTAGTAGTCAAACCCGCTCATCACGCTGAAATCCACGGATACGTAAGCCTCGGCCCCCACCCCTTTGATGATCGCGTAGGTCTGCTCAAGTTGATCCAATCCCGCCTCCAGACCCAGCGATGCCACCAAATCCCTGCAGCGTTTGATGGCATCGCCCCCACCACGTAGATCAGGCAGTAGTCCGAGCACCTCGCTGTAACGCCCGTCTATGCCGGGCACGTCCGCCAGCCTCGCGACTTCCACCGCGTTGTTGTCATGAAAGGCCTCCAAGATCGCCTGCCGCCAGGCCTCATCGGCAACTCCGGTACCGACGATGTCGTCGAGCAACTCACGCAGCACCGACACCGTGCAGATCGCGATGGTAAAGTCCTTGAGTCCGCAGGCCTTGAGCG
>DOMT01000024.1 GCA_003509825.1 Coriobacteriia bacterium | reverse complement strand
GCAAGAAGGATTCCCGGCGTACCACGGAAACGAAAAAGGTGAACCCGGCGATGATCAGGGCGGCGTTCAGCAGGCAGAACCCCAGAGCCAGTATGGGTTTTGAGGTCAGGGCATACGGCAGCAGGAGCAAGGCCACGGTGAACATATAGGCCATGCCCGTGTAAAAGGCCGCCTTCAGCGGGTGCTTTTCGCTCTGATCCGTCTTTTTGGACAGGTATTCCGACGCGGCCATGGACAGGGTGGCGGCAACGCCGGTAATGAACCCGGCCAGACCGATCATGGTGTTGTCGTTCAGGGCCAGGGTAAACCCGGCCAGAGCTCCGGAGAGTTCCACCAGGGCGTCGTTGAGCCCGAGCACAATGGCCCCCACATACTTGAGCCGCTCCTCATCCAGGATGGAGATGAGCATCTCCTCGTGCGCCTCTTCATCGGCGATAACCTGCTTGAGCTCGGGCAGAGCGGTGGGTAGGGCAGAGTAGCTCTTAACCGCGCTGGTCTCGCTCCTGCCCATCAGACGAAGCACAAACGTATAGCCGCATAAAAAGAAGAGGAGGGTATACCAGGTGGTCTGCAGGCGATTGGGGGCAAAGTCTCTACCGGTGTACTGCTTCCACAGGTTGTAGTGGTCAAGCTCATCCGTTGCAATCTGGCTCAAAATCTTGACATGCTTCTCATGTTTCTCAAAGCGAGCCATGCGAGCGTAGACAATATGGCCGGTGGCCTCCTCTTTCTGAAAGCGAGCAAGTGCCATATACGTTGCTTTATCCAGTTGCATAAGAAAACCTCCCAAGTCCCTCATGTGCCTGAACCCTCAAAAAGCCAAGAGCTCTTTGAGGGTTCAGTTGATTGTAAGGCTCAGAGTGCGTTAAGGCAATCCTGCAATACGCAGCTGCACGTAGCTACGCGCAGCTGTACCGGACGCGCAGCTAGTTTTTCTCCTCGCGGCGTGCCTGGTACTCGGCAATGAGCTTTTTGGATACGTCGCCGGGCACCTCTTCGTAGCCGTCTACCTCAATGGTGTAGGAGCCTACGCCGCGGGTCATGGAGCGGAGATCCTTGGAATAGGTCACCACTTCTTTATAAGGCACGCGCGCCTTGACAACGGTGCGACCGTTCTCGTCTGTGTTCATGCCAGCCACGCGGCCGCGACGAGTGGAGAAGTCTCCCATGATGGTGCCGGCGTATTCCTCGGTCACCGTAACTTCGACGTTTGCCATGGGCTCAAGGATGTACACGTCCGCCTTTTCGCAGGCATTGCGGAAGGCCAGGCGTCCGGCCTGTTTAAAGGCCATCTCGTTACTGTCAACGGAGTGGTAGGAACCGTCGTACACTGCCGCCTTGAGGTCTACAAAGGGGTCGTCGGTCAAAAAGCCCTCGACCATGGCACCTTGGATGCCCTTGTCCACAGCCGGAATCAGACCGCGCGGAATGCGTCCGCCCACAACCTCGTCGAGGAACTCGTAGCCGCCTCCCGGGTTGGGCTCGAGACGTACCCAACAGTCACCGAATTGGCCGGCACCGCCGGTTTGCTTCTTGTGCCGGCCCTGGGCTTCGGCGGTTTTACGGATGGTCTCACGGTAGGGAACCTTGACCTCGAGCAACTTGGCTTCGATGCCGTTGCGCTCCTTCATGCGGGCCAAAATCAGGTTCACGCTGCCCTCACCGAGCGTGGTGAGGATGGTTTGGTGGGTCTGCTCGTCACGGTGCAGGGTAACGCAGGGGTCGATCTCGGCGTATTTGGCCAAAAAGTCACCGAGCTTATCCTCGTCTTTTTGGTTGGCCGCCTCGATGGCCACCGGATACAGCGGACGGGGCAGCGGCAAGGGGGCGATGGCGATCTTTCCGGAGACCGAAAGTGTGTCGCCGGTATGCGCGTCGAGTTTGGGGATGACCACGATGTCGCCGGCCTTGGCCTGCTTCACGTCGTCGGTCTCCTTGCCCATCATGACGTAGATGTGGGCCACGCGCTCCTTTTTCTGCGTGGTGGCGTTGAGAAACTCCATGCCCGGGGTGATGATGCCGCTGAGCACCTTTACGTAACTCAGGCGACCGACGAAGGCATCCTGGGCGGATTTGAAGACGAAGAAGGCCGGCTCACCGCTCTCATCGATATGCAGCTTCTCGCCGTCGAGCGCAAAGATCGGGCCGTGGGCGGTGGGTGCGGGGAAGTAGGTGATGATGTCGTCGAGTATGCCTTCGATACCTTGTTCGATCAAGGTCGATCCCACGAATACGGGGATGAAGATCTCCTGGGCGATGGCTTTGTCGAGCAGGCTCTCCAGCTCTTCTTGCGTGAGCTGCTCTTCGCCGTCGAGGTATTTCATCATCAACTCGTCGTCGGCCTCGGCCACCAAGTCGCAGAGTTTGTCACGGGCCGCTTGGGCGGCCTCGGCGTACTCCGCCGGGATATCCGTGACCGTGTCGTGGGCCTCCACGTGATAGTGGGCCTTCATGCGGATGACGTCGATGACACCCTTGAAGTCCTTGTCCACACCGATGGGGATGGTGACGGCGCCCACACGATGTCCGAACTGGTTGACCAACGCGTCGAAGGCCGCGTCGAAATCGGCGTTTTCGCGGTCGATGTGGTTGATGAAGATGGCACGGCAGAGCTGCTCACGCTCGGCCTCACGCCAAAGCTTGGCGGTGTTGATCTGCGGACCGGCTACGGCGTCGATGACGAAGAGCGCCATCTCGGCGGCCTCCATGGCGGCGATGGTCTCGCCGAGAAAATCATCGGAACCCGAGGTATCCAGCAGGTTTATCTTGCAATCCTTATAATATATGGGGGCGATGGAAGTGGCGATGGTAAATTGACGTTTGACCTCTTCGGGGTCGTAATCCAGATTGGATTTTCCGTCGTGGGTGGTGCCTAAACGTGTGGTTCTCCCGGTCAGATGAAGCATGGCCTCCGCAAGGGAAGTCTTACCTGCCCCATCCTGTCCTACAAGGACGATGTTACGGACCCGATCTGTACTTGGAGCTGTCAACTCTATCGCCTCCTCTGTGGGCGTATCCGCCCGATTTCGATACAGTACAATGCAGAAGCGGCAACCCTCGGCCGCTTTAAAACCGTGGCTATCACTATAACAAATATATCGGCCCCGCCCTAGCGCAACAGCCCCCTAAGCTCTAAAATAGATTCTTCAATTTCGATTCCGAAGAAAATTATCTTGGTACGGGTAAAAAATCCTCTACACAAGCGAAGGGAACAGCGTGGGCACCGATTACAAATCGACGATGAATTTGCCGCAGACCGATTTTCAGATGCGCGCGGGTTTGCCGCAAAGCGAACCNNAGAACCGAAGCGTCTGGAGAAGTGGTATGCGATGGATCTCTATCATCAGGTTCTCGAGAAGAACCGCGGCAATGAAACATACATCCTGCATGACGGGCCGCCGTATGCCAACGGGCCTATTGACATCGGACATGCGTTCAACAAGATTCTCAAAGACTTCATCGTCAAGTACAAATCGCAGCGCGGCTTCTTCTCGCCTTATGTGCCGGGATGGGACTGCCACGGGCAGCCGATCGAGCATATGGTGGAAACCAAGCTCGGACCCGAGAAGATGGCCAAGATCGATCAGCCCACGTTGAGACGTCTATGCCGTGATTGGGCGAGCAAACACGTCGACATGCAGCGTGAAGGCTTCAAACGCCTGGGTGTTTTAGGCGAGTGGGGTGACCCCTACCTCACCTACAAGCCGGAGTACGAGGCCGGTAACATCGAGATCTTCAAGAAGATGTACGCCGACGGCTCGCTTTACCGCGGCCGAAAACCCATCCATTGGTGTTATCACTGCCACACCGCCTTGGCCGAGGCCGAGATCGAGTACGGCGATGAGACTTCGCCGTCCATCTACGTGGCGTTTAAGCTGACGGAGGAAAGTGCCGCCAAACTCGAGGTCTTTAATGCAGCCGGAGCGCCTTTGCATATCCTGATCTGGACCACCACGCCGTGGACTTTGCCCGCAAACACTGCCGTCTCCGTTGCGCCCGATGCCGACTATGTGGTGGTTTTAGCCGACGGCAAGGCCTTGATTTTGGCCGAGGCGCTCGTGGAGAGCGTGGGCGCCGCTGCAGGGTGGGAGACCGTGGAGGTTTTGCGCGACGGTGACGGCGCCGCCATGTCCGTTAAAGGCGCGGAGCTTGAGGGCCTGCGTTACGCGCAACCGATTTTCAACGACCGTGAGATGATGATCGTCACCGGCGATCATGTGGAGCTTTCCACCGGTACCGGCGCCGTACACACGGCGCCCGGTCACGGCCAGGAAGACTACCTGGTGGGCGAGAAGTACGGCCTGCCCACGTTGATGCCGGTCGACGACAACGGCGTCTTCGACGCGGGCGGCGGGCCTTTCGAGGGCTTGAATGTGGTCGAGGCCAATCCGAAGATCATCGCCTGGCTGGAAAAGCGCGACACACTGGTGGCGCGCAAAAGCATCACCCACAGCTACCCCCATTGTTGGCGCTGCCACAATCCCGTGATCTTCAGAGCCACCGAGCAGTGGTTCGTATCCATGGATAAGACGGGGCTGCGTCAAAAGGCGCTCTCCGAGATCGATAAACTCAACTGGTACCCGCAGTGGGCGTCCAATCGTTTGCGCTCCATGGTGGAGGGACGCCCCGACTGGACGATCTCGCGCCAGCGTTCATGGGGTGTGCCGATTCCGGTGTTTAAATGCGCGAGCTGTGGNNCGCGAGTTGCGGAAAAACCGTCGCCACGCCCGAAACCTTCGACGCGGTGATCGAGCTTTTTAAACGTGAAGGTGCGGATGCCTGGTTTACCAAGATACCTGCGGAGTATCTGCCCGAGGGTACGGCTTGCGACTACTGCGGCTCCGGTGAGTTGTTGCCTGAGAAGGACATCCTCGATGTTTGGTGGGAGAGCGGTGTGTCGCACACCAGCGTACTCGATAACTACGACGACTTGAGCCGCCCGGCCGCGNNAGCATCGCGGTTGGTTTCAGAGTTCGCTGCTCACCAGCGTGGGTGCCTATGGTGTGGCACCGTATCTCGGTGTGATGAGCTGCGGATTCACCATGGATGAAAACGGCGAGAAGATGTCGAAGTCCAAGGGCAACGGCGTGGATCCCGCCGAGGTGTTCAGCACCTACGGAGCCGACGTATTGAGGCTTTGGGTGGGCAGCGTCGACAGCTCGCAAGACGTGAGCATCGGCAAGAATATCCTCGACCGCAGCGCCGACACCTATCGGCGTTTCCGCAACACCTTCCGCTTTCTGCTCAGCAACCTGAGCGACTTCGATTGGCAAACCGATGCGGTGACTTGGGACGAGATGCTGTACCTCGACCGTTGGGCTTTGGCCAGATTGCATGCGCTGATGCAGACGGTGGACGAGGCCTACGAGGGCTTTCGCTTCCATCAGGCCTATCACGCGATCTACGATTACGTGGTTACCGACTTGAGCTCGGTTTATCTCGATGCCTTGAAGGATCGCCTGTACTCCGCCGGCGCAAAGAGTGTGGAGCGCCGCAGTGCCCAGACGGTGTTGGTTAACATTCTCGAGGTGTTGGTGCGCCAGTTGGCGCCGATACTCAGCTTTACCTGTGACGAGGTATGGGACTTCTACCCCGAGGGCCTGCATTACGAAGGTCGTCCCTCCGCCGTCGCTTTGGCCGGCTGGCCCACCTCCGAGGACTTTTCGCCGAGCATCACGCCGGAGATCGAAACCTCGCTTCTGGAGACCTTCGCCGTGGTTTTGGAGATCCGCGATGCGGTTACCAAGGCGCTGGAGGACGCCCGTGAAGCCAAGGTGGTAGGCAAGAGCCAGGAGGCGGCGGTGGAGATATCGCTGGCACCTGCTGTAGCCGAGGTGGTAAATGCGCTGCCCGCGGGTACGCTGGAGGAGCTGCTGATCGTCTCCGAGGTTTTCGTCTCGGCCGTCGAAGGGCTTGAGGAGCCGGAGATTGCGGTTTCGCCTGCATCCGGCGAGAAGTGCCCGCGCTGCTGGAATTATCGTACGCTCGGTACGGACTCCGTACATCCCGAGGTCTGTGAGCGTTGCGCGGCCGTGCTGACCGAGCTGGGCTTTGACAGCTCAGCCGGCGAGAAATAGGGCGGCGCGTGAAGAGACGACATCCCCGTAAGATCGCGTTCGTAGTATTTGCGCTGGTTGCCTTAATGGGCATCTTTCTCGACCGCTTCNNTTGACCAAATCGCTGGCCGTCCTGCATCTGAGTGACGGCCACGTCGAGCCCTTCATTCCGGGCGTGATGGACTTTCGTCTGATTTACAACACCGGGGCGGCCTGGGGGTTGTTTGACGGCGCACGGGTGTTCTTTTTGGTGATGATGGTCTTTGCGCTGGTTGCCATGGTCGCCTATCTGCTGTACTTCAAACGTCACACCGCCGTGCAGGTCATCGGTCTCGGGCTCATCGCCGCCGGCGCTATCGGTAATGGCATCGACCGGGCTACGACGGGCGAAGTGGTGGACTTCCTCCACACCTTGTTCATCTCGTTTCCCAGCTTCAACATCGCCGACAGCTGTATCACCGTCGGCGTGATACTCTTCATCTTCGTCCTGTTCTTCGGCGAACCTGAGCCCTGGGGTAAGCGCGAGGTTGTAGCTGTGGAAGAAGGGAACGCCCCGGTAGGGGAGCCTTCCGATTCCGAAGCGCCGGAAGGCTCTGACGTCGAGAACAGCGAAGAGCCTCGGTTACATCCGGAGACGGACGATGCCCGAGTATAAACACGTTGTCTCGATAACCGAACAGGGGAGTCGCCTGGACGTTTTACTGGCCGGCCTGGAGGCCGTCAGCAGCCGCTCGGAGGCCGCCAAGCTCATCGAACGGGAAGCGGTGCTCGTCAACGATGCGCCGGCGACGAAGAAGCGTATTTTGCTGGTCGGAGACCGCATCGACTATAGGATACAGCCCGCCCAACCCTTGGATCTGATCGCCGAGCCTATACCGCTGGACATCCGTTACGAGGATGAACACCTGATCGTGCTCTCCAAGCAACCGGATCTCGTTTGCCATCCCTCCTACGGGCATGAAACGGGCACGNNGGATCGCCCACTGCGGCTACGCCAATTTGGCGCAGCTTCAGGGTGAGGACAGGCCGGGCATCGTGCATCGGCTGGATCGTGACACTTCGGGGCTGATGCTGGTGGCAAAAACCGATAGTGTCGGCATGATCCTGCAGGAGCAGATTCGTATCAAGGCGGTCGATCGTCGTTACGTCGCTTTGGTGCACAACTACATCGCGCCCGACAACGGCCTTATCGATGCGCCCATT
>DOMT01000021.1 GCA_003509825.1 Coriobacteriia bacterium | reverse complement strand
AGGTTGTTCTCCGCACCTACGCCGCCAAGAGCATGGCGACATTCGCTGCCACTATCTCGAATAGTTGCATTGGTTTTTTTCACACATGCCCACCCATGGAGATATCCGGGGGCTTTCCCTGTACAATCGTAATCGGCAGCCGCATTGATGCGTCACCGAGAATTCGTGCTTTTGATGCAATTCCTGTCACATTTTTCAATGACATTACGAATGGTGTAGGTAACCGGAAGTCTTTATCAGAAAGCAGGTGGCGGTGCTTGACGACAAAGAGATGCTCTTATTACTGATACAAAGCCCCGAGAGAGGATTGAGGCAACTTGTGGATCGGTGGGCGGGATTCGTTCACGCGATCGTGGTGGATAAGTTGTCAGGTATCGGCAACGGGCAAGACATCGAGGAGTGTGTAAGCGATGTCTTTCATAAGATCTATCTAACACGACATCGCATCGACCTCGGTAAAGGTTCACTCAAGTCATACCTTGCGGTTTTGGCAAAACGAACGGCCATCGATGCCTATCGGAAGAAACGAGGCAAAGCCCATGACGTGCCTTTCGATGAGCTCACCGAAGGGCCGATAGACTCGAATGCGGATGTGGAACAAACGGTTATCGAGCATGAGGCCAAAAGCCTGTTACTACAGGCTATAAAAACACTCGGTGAGCCAGACAGCGAAATCATCATCCGTAAATACTACTTCGGACAAAACTCAAAAAGCATCGCCCTGGCATTAGGCCTAAAGGAAAACACCGTCAACCGGAAGGTTTCACGCGCATTGACCAAGCTCGAACAATCGTTGGGAGGCAAACTTTGATGGAGGCGAAAATCGTCCATATTCTGGACAATCTCACCCTTGAACAGACAGATGACTTACTCAAAGGCATTTCGATCGTGAAGGCCACCGGAAGTAAGCGACGGCGCATCAAAAGGATGGTGTTCGAGAAAGCCTGCCTGAAGCAGAAGGGCCTCTCGCGTGTTTCTCTGAGACCAGCGACAGTTGTAGCTGCCGTTCTTTTGGTCTTTGCGTCTCTTTCGCTCATCGGTTTTGATAAGGTGGCGGCCACGATCAGAAATCTCTTCACCTACATTCCCGGCGTAGGCATCGTTGAAAAGGACGAGGCTCTCTTCTATATGATCGATCCTGTCGTCGAACGAACCGAAGTCCAAGACCCCGATGCCAAGATCGACAAGATGATGGCAGCCGAGATCGTCAGGGCTTTCTATGAAAACGGTCAGCTGACGGTGATGGTATCGGTAAGCGGAAAAACCTTGATCACGGAGGATTACACGCTCTTTATCAATGATGAATCCGTGGTTTTTCGCAAACCGGGCGCCAGCATGGGAATATCCTCGGTTTCACCCTCATGGTCATGGCTTTAGCTCTCGGTCGAGACCAAGCCTCCGACACCGGAGGACTTGTATGAGATCGCAATCATCGACTTCCCTGAGCGCCTGGCTTTTAAGATGGTGAGCTGCCTCGACTTTGAAAGCATCGGGCAAATAGGACCCACAGACATACAAAACGGCATATCCGTCACCACCGCAGCACGGATAACCGACAACAACTTGACCGTTTGGTGCTACCCTTACCGGGTTTCCGACACGACAAACGATAAGATCGTGGGTTACGGAACGCCGTATTCCCCTGAATACTCGGCATCATTCGATACCGAACATATTCAGAGTTTCACACCACCGTCCACCCCATTTGACACCGAATGCTATCTCGCTACGGATTCCGGTGATCTTTACACCCACAATACCCAGCCCCAAATCATCGAGCGGCTGGTTTTCAGGCTGTCGGATACCAATCGCTCGTCGATAGATCGCTCAGCGACCTTGCATATCCCCTACCTGACCATGCAACGCAGAGAGGCGATGGCATTAAAGGTCGCCCTCCCTGCGGGATACGACACACTGAAAACCGATATCGCAGCCGAATGTAGCCTGGGAACGATTAAGATAACCGAAGTGAGGAGAGTAAAGAGGNNCGTCAGTGAAAACGAGCACGACAGTGTAAGAATCAAGTTTGAACTAGAGAGCAAAGATACGAACAAAGTGCTCTACTCATTCGGAATCGATGACGAACTCGACCTCATCTCCGATCCATCGACCGCCCTGTCGTATACGATACCGTTTGACGAAGAGACCAACGTCTTGGAGGAACTCATTCGCCCTGTCGATAAAGATGCCGAGGAGCTTACGCTCCATATTGCAAACTTGGATTACTACCTGCTCGGCGAATACGTAATCCCCCTCAATATCGAGTGATGCGACGCGAGGGATACGTATTGGAGCTCATCCCGGGCCTTTTTTGAGACTTTTCACACTATTTCTCGCAGATGTAAAGTAAATCGATCCCGAAGCGACCGACTATGTTGACATCTGCGAGAAATAGTGTGATTTTCCGGTCATTGCCGTCTTCACCAAAAAGGCGCGACCGGAGCCGCGCCTTTTGCGTTTACGTGGAACCCTGTGGCTCTACAAGACTTACGGTGCCTATTCCTCGTCCTCTACCGCGTCCTCATCTTCGAGGCTGAGGCCCATTTGGCCGAGCAGAACGTCGAGCTCGTCTGCGTCGTCTTGGTCGGAGCGGATCGATCCGCCACCCAAAATGTCGTCGGGGTCGGCGCTGTAGGTCAGCGGCACGTCTCCGGCCATCAGCAGGTCCTCATCATCAGGCGAAAACACCATGTCGAACATCTTGGAGACGTCGGAATCGTCGTCGTCCTTAGGCATGTCGAGGATGTAGAGCAACTCGCGCTCCTCCAGGCCCGCCTTGAGCTCCTCGATGGCCTTGCCACCGATGCCCTCGATGTTGAGCAGCTCCTCTTCGGTCTTGCCGATCAGGTCACCGACCATCTCGATCCCCACCTCGGAGAACTTGTTTGCCCAGCGCTGGGATACGCCCAGGTCGTCGAAGAGATAGAGCCTGGCCACCTCGAGCGGAATGGCCTGCGAGCGCTTGTCGGAGCTCAGCGAGCCGAGGTAGCTGGCATAACCGTTGGGAACGTTGAGGTAATCCTCGCCGTCGATCGCCCAGTCGGCCGGTTTGGGCAGCAGGCTTTCGAGTTCCTGCAGCTCGCTCGGGGCCCACTCGGGCAGATTCTCGCCTCGGGTCTTGCGCGACTCCAGCGGCTCACCCTTGTAGGTGAGGTTGACGCTGCGGTAGCGCTTGAGACCGGTACCTGCGGGAATCGGCTTGCCGATGATGACGTTTTCCTTCAGGCCCACCAGCGGATCGACCTTGCCCTTGATCGCGGCCTCCGTGAGCACGCGCGTCGTCTCCTGGAAGGACGCCGCCGAGAGGAAGGAATCCGTCGCCAGGGAGGCCTTCGTGATACCCAGCAGCTTGCGCTTCGCGACGGCGGGCGCGCCGCCCTCTTGGATCACGCGCTCGTTTTCGCGCTCGAATTTGAAGATATCGACGAGCTCGCCGGGCAATAAATCCGTATCGCCCGCGTCTTCAACCTGTACCTTGCGCAGCATCTGGCGGATGATGACCTCGATATGCTTATCGGAAATCTCAACGCCCTGCATGCGGTACACCATCTGCACTTCCTTGAGAAGATACGCCTGCACGCCCTTGATGCCCTTGATCTTGAGGATATCGTGGGGATTGATGGAGCCCTCCGTCAATTCGTCGCCCGCTTCGACGATATCCCCTTCCTTGACCTTAATCTTGGAGCCGTAGGGGATCATATGCGTCTCGGACTCGCCCTCTTCGTTTTCGACGATGATCTCGCGCTTTTTCTTGNNAGCACCTTGGTGGTCTCTTGGAACGAGGCCGCGGAAAGGAACGAGTCGGTGGCCAGCGAAGCCTTGGTGATACCGAGAAGCAGCGGGGATCCGACGGGCACGTCGCCACCTTCGAGCGCGATGCGCTCGGCTTCGCGGGAAAACTCGTAGGCATCCACCTGTTTACCGGGCAGGTAATCGCTGTCGCCCGAATCGACCACGGCGATCTTGCGCAGCATCTGACGCGCGATGACCTCGATGTGCTTATCGTTGATGTCTACACCCTGGCTGATGTACACGTCTTGCACCTGGGCCACGATATAGCGCAGCGTGGTGTTGGAATCGGTGAGACGCAGCAGGTCATGGGGGTTGATGGAACCCTTGGTGAGCTGCTGGCCCACCTCCACCTGCACACCGTCGACGATGTCGGGCATCATCGTAGCGCGAGCGGAAATCTGATACTCCCTGAAGTTGCCCTTCTGGTCGCTGATGGTGAGGATGCGCTGGTTGCGATCACCGCTGATCTGCAGGTTACCGGACATCTCGGCCAAAATCGCCTGGCCCTTGGGACGGCGGGCCTCGAACAGCTCGGTAACACGGGGCAGACCGTGGGTGATATCCTCACCCGCAACACCACCGGTGTGGAAGGTACGCATCGTCAGCTGGGTACCCGGCTCACCGATCGACTGCGCGGCGATGATGCCCACGGCCGTACCGATGTTGACGGGGCGCGAAGCCGCGAGGTCCCAACCGTAGCACTTCTGGCAAACGCCACGATGTGCATGGCAGGTCATGATGGTGCGTACGTGCACGGCCTCGAGACCGGCATCGATGAGTTTTTGCAGGTCCTGCATGGAGCGGATGTACTCGTCCTTGTCCAGGAGAATCTCTCCGGTCTTGGGATGCACGCTCGCCTCGAGCAGACAGCGACCGATGAGGTTGCGATCCGCATCGCCCTTGTCGTTTAAGAGGTTGTAATGGATACCGTCGTCGGTACCACAGTCCACCTCGCGCACGATGACGTCTTGGGCAACGTCGACGAGACGACGGGTCAGGTAACCGGAGTCGGCTGTTCTCAGCGCCGTATCGGCGAGACCCTTACGGGCGCCGTGCGTGGAGATGAAGTACTCCAACACCGTCAGACCCTCGCGGAAGTTCGACTTGATCGGGCGGGCGATGATCTCGCCCTTCGGGTTGGCCACCAGGCCACGCATGGCGGCGATCTGGCGCATCTGCGTCATGTTGCCGCGGGCCCCCGAGTCCACCATCATGAAGATCGGGTTGGTCTGGGTGAAGTTGGCCTCCATGGCATCAGTCAACTCCGTGGTGGCATCCTGCCAGATCTGGATCAGCTCCTGACGGCGCTCCTCCTCAGTCACCGCGCCACGCTCGTACAGCGCGTCGATCTTGGCGGCTTTCGCGTCGTAGCGGGCCAAGATCTCCGGCTTGTTCGGCGGAGTCTGCACATCGCCCATCGAGACGGTGACACCCGACCGGGTGCCCCAGCGGAAGCCCAGGTCCTTCAGGTTGTCCAGCGTCTCGACCACGACGGTGTTCGAGAAGCTGTCGGCCAATTCGTAGATGATGGAGGACACGCGCTTCTTGTCGACGTGGTAGTCGACGTACGGGTAGCCCTTCGGCAGGGCCGAGTTGAAGATGGCCTGGCCGAGGGTGGTGTCGATGATCATCGAGCCGTCGGGACGCAGCAGGTGCTCCTTGCCGCGCGGCGGGGTCACCCCGACCATGCGCATCTTCACCTTGGCCCGAATGTCCAGCTCGCCCCGATCGTGGGCCATGATGGCCTCGGCCATCGAGATGAAGGACCGGCCCTCGCCGAGCTGCCCGTCCATGTTCATCGTCAGGTAGTACATGCCGATGATCATCTCGTGGCTGGGTAGAGCGACAGGCTTGCCGTCGGCCGGTTTGAGGATGTTGTTGGTGGACAGCATCAGCAGCCGTGCCTCGGCCTGGGCCTCAGCCGACAACGGCAGGTGGACGGCCATCTGGTCACCGTCGAAGTCGGCGTTGAACGCGGTACAGCT
>DOMT01000201.1:7283-10229 GCA_003509825.1 Coriobacteriia bacterium | reverse complement strand
TGGCCGCCGCCGAACACCGTGGTAAACAACTTGGTGCCTTTACGCACGTACAACGCTCCGATGCCCTTGGGGCCGCCGATCTTGTGAGCGCTCACGCTAAGCAGGTCCACACCGATGGCGGCAGGCTTCAAATCGTAGTGACCGTAGGCCTGTACCGTATCGCTGTGTAGCAGCGCCCGGGGCGCCAGCTCATCGCGCAAACGCGCCGCCTGCTCGATGGGAAAACGATAACCGAAGACGTTTTGCGTCCACATCAGCGAGATCAGCGCGGTATCGGAGCCGAGCGCCGCACGATAGGCATCGAGATCGAAGGCGCCACCGGGAGCGGGGATGTAACTCACGGGATAACCGTTTCGCTTGAGTTCGCGGATGGAGCGGGTCACCGAAGGGTGCTCCAGCTCGGAGGTTATCACCTGCGGCAGTCTTCCCGTTTGTGCCGCAACGGCCATCGGATAACCCCGTGTGCCCAGATTATTGGCCTCCGTGCCACCGGAGGTAAAGAATATCTCCTCGGGCAAAACTCCCAAGCTACCTGCGATAACAGCACGACTCTCATCGATGATCCGACGTGAGCGCCTCCCGAAGACATGGGGGGAAGATGCATTGCCGTAGCATTCCGAAGACACCTCGGCAACACGAGCCACAACCTCGGGGTAAGGCTTGGTCGTCGCAGCATTATCCAGATAAACCGTCATTTGTTACCACACATTCCGTCCGTCGATGGTTTTTTTAAACATCCATTCTCCCACTTTCGCCCGAAAGAATCCGCAAAACCTCTCACGAACCCCTCAAGGGGGAGCCGGTAGTCCCCCGATTGCAACCACTCGCAAAGCCCCGTATTTGCAAACGGGTGTTTTCTTTTGCCGATAGTCTTTCGTTTACAACCGCTCGCATATACTCCCGTGCATATTAATCCCTACCGGGCGAACTACCGGGATAGTATGCAACAGGCACCTTACATAATTGAGTACTCTAAACCAAAGTCAGATCGTTATGGGTTAGAATTGTGTAGTAATTACGCAATTTCACCAAATTGTGTCAGTCGGCGTACCGATGGCGTGATGATGTCATCGGTCAAGTGAGAAGAACAAAGAAAGGGAGGTGATGACCCATGGAGTTGACCCGTAGAGGCTTTCTGGCGGCAAGTGGAGCTGCCCTTGCCGGAAGTTTGGCTTTCGAGCTCTCCAGGCAATCCGTCGCATTCGCGTTCGAAGCGGATCAGGAGTGGAAGCTGGTGAATACCGAAGAGTATACCGGCGTATGCTGCTACTGTTCAGGCGGTTGTGGTTCCATCATTTCTGTCCGGGATAATGAGCTCATTAACCTGGAGGGTGACATCGACAACCCCATCAGTGCGGGTGGTCTGTGCTCCAAAGGCGCAACGATGTTTCAGCTGCGCAACGTTGTTACCGAGGATACCCGCGAGGTTATCCACAACCCCAACCGTACCACCAAGCCGCTGGTCCGTCGTCCGGGCGCAGCAGAGTGGTCCGATATCAGTTGGGACGAGCTAGTCAAAGAAGTCGCCCGTCACGTCAAAGACACTCGCGACGCCACCTTCGAGGAGAAGGACAAAAACGGTCTCACCGTCAACCGGACTTTGGCCATCGCCAGTCTCGGTGGTTCCCAGCAAAACAACGAGGAGGACTACCTGATCCTCAAATCGATGCGCTCTCTCGGAGTGATCGCCATCGACAATCAGGCACGTGTTTGACACAGCTCCACTGTTGCCGGTCTGGCAGCATCATTCGGCCGTGGCTCGATGACGGGCCACTGGAACGACTTCAAGAACGCAGACGTTCTTCTCACCTGCGGTTCCAACAATGTTGAGAACCACCCGCTCAGCGCCCGCTGGGTACACAAGGCCCGCGAGGATCGCAAGGCCATCAATATCGTCGTCGACCCCCGCTATACGCGCTCGGCAGCCGTTGCCGACATGTATTGCCCGATCCGTCCCGGTACGGACATCGCATTTTGGGGCGGCATGATCAGCTACATCCTCGAAAACAACAAGATGCTCGAGGAATACGTCAAGGAGTTCACCAACGCTTCCTGGCTCATCAATCCCGACTTCAAGTTCGACGTGGAGACCGGCCTGTTCTCGGGCTGGGATGACCACAAGAAGAAATACACCGTCACCTCCTGGGGTTACCAGGTAGAAGAGATGGTAGCACCCAACACCGAAACCGGTGGTGCCTTTAACTACATCCTCAAACCCGGAACCCCCGAGTTCACTCCCCCGAGCAAGCAGGTCGCCAAAAAGGACATGACCCTTACCGACCCGCAGTGCGTTTATCAGATCATGAAGAAGCACTACAAACGCTACGACATGAACACCGTCTCGCAGATCTGCGGTATGGATCTCGAGTCTTTGGAGACGGTCTATGAGACCTACGCCTCCACGGGTGCTGGCAACAAGGTGGGCGCGATCCTTTACGCGCTCGGCCAAACCCAGCATCATTACGGTTCGCAAAACACCCGCTCCATGTGTCTCGTGCAGCTCTTGCTCGGCAACATCGGTATGCCCGGCGGTAGCGTCAACGCGCTGCGTGGTGAGCCCAACGTACAAGGTGCCACCGACTTCGCGCTTTTGACCTTCGACTTCCCCGGCTACCTCAAATGGCCCACCGTCGCCACCCATCCCACGCTCAAAGCGTGGCTGGAGGCCGAAACCTACTCCGACGGTTATTACGCCAACAAACCCAAGTTCTTCATCTCCGCTCTCAAAGAGTGGTACGGCGAAAACGCCACCTTCGAGAACAACTACGGCTACGACTGGCTGCCCAAGATCCCGGCTGAGCTCGACTACACCCACCTCTCCACTTTCCAACACATGGATTCCGGCAGCATCCAGGGTTACTTCGCCTGGGGCATGAACCCCGCGCACTCCACCGCCAACACCAAATTCGCCCGCCAGGCGATGTCCAAACTCAAGTGGCTGGTTGT
>DOMT01000201.1:5504-7225 GCA_003509825.1 Coriobacteriia bacterium | reverse complement strand
GATGGGCTCCATCACCAACTCCGGACGCTGGATCCAGTGGCGCTACAAGGCGCTCGATCCGGTGGAGGACGCTTTGGCCGACTACGAGATCGTCGACCGCCTCTGGAAGGAGATCGTACGTCTCTACAAGACCGAGGGCGGAAAATGCCCCGAGGCGATCCTCAACGTCAAGTGGGACTACGACGGCAGCGACGGTAAGATCGATCCGCGCAACATCTCCATGGCCATCAACGGCTATACCTGGAAAGACGGAGCCAAGTGGGCCGACCGCAAACTGCTCTCGAGCTTTACCAACCTGGCCGCCGACGGTAGCACCGCCTGCGCCATGTGGATCTACACCGGCTTTTATGCCAACAACGACGCCAAGGACGATCCGTCCAAGCAGGCCGTGGGTGGCCGCAGTCGCGAGGACAAGAGCGATCTGGGCATCTTCCCCGGTTGGGGTCACGCCTGGCCGGCCAACCGCCGCATCCTCTACAACCGCGCCAGCGCCGACTCCAAGGGTAAAGCCTGGGATCCCGAGCGCAAGGTTGTGGAGTGGAACGGCACCGAGTGGGAGCGCAACGACATCCCCGACTTCGGCTTCCAATCCGTGGCCGCCGACGGCACCGCCACCCCCACCCCGCCCAACAACAAAGCCTTCATGATGCTTTGGGAGCAAAACGCCCGTCTGTTCTCCTATTCGATGAAAGACGCGCCGATGCCCGAGCACTACGAGCCCTTCGAGTCGCCCACCGATAACGTCTTGAACGGACGTCAGAGCTCGCCTTGTATCATGTTTGCCGACCATCCATCGGTTAAGCAAGGTGACAAGAAAGACTATCCGATCGCCGTAACCACCTATTCCGTTGTGGAGCAATGGCAATCCGGTTCGCAGACCCGCGGTTGTCCCGCGCTGGTTGAAAGCCGCCATGAGCAGTTCATCGAGATGTCGGTGGAGCTCGCGGAAGANNCAAAAACGGCGACACCGTACGCGTTTGGAACAATCGTGGCGACGTCAAGGTTGTCGCATTCGTTACCAAACGTATCCGCCCGCTGGAGATCAACGGCCAGATGACCCACGTTGTGGGAATGATCCACCACTGGGGATGGGCCGGCAAGTATTCAACGGGAGACGTGGTCAACGACCTCGCACCGAACGTAGGCGATCCGAACTCCTATATTCCGGAGTACAAAGCCTTCCTCGTCAACGTCGAGAAAGCCTAAGGGGTGTGATGAAACATGGCTGATTACGCAATTTATCTGGATGCTTCCCAATGCACCGGCTGTAAAGGTTGTCAGGTTGCCTGCAAATGCTGGAACGGACTGCCTTCACCCCTGGGACTCAATGCCAACAAACCCACCGGCTCCTATCAGTCGCCGGCGGATCTCAACGGCGACACCCGCCTCATCGTGACCTTCAACGAGACCGACACCGACAAGAAGTGGGGCGTCAACTGGTCGATAGGTCGCAGAAGCTGCATGCACTGCGAGAACCCCGCCTGTGTGGCGGTGTGTTCCTCGGGAGCGCTTTCGGTAGACCCGGACACCGGATTCTTCNNGTGTAGACCCGGACACCGGATTCGTCGCCGTGGATGAAAGTAAGTGCATCGGCTGCGAGTATTGCGCCGCCGCCTGTCCCTTCGACGTACCGCGCTTCCACGGGCCGGAAAACAAGATCAACAAGTGCACCGCCTGCCTCGACCGCATCAAGAGCGGCGGCAAGGTACCTACCGTCAACA
>DOMT01000201.1:0-5415 GCA_003509825.1 Coriobacteriia bacterium | reverse complement strand
TGCCGCCCCCGACGCCTCGGTCTACGGTGTGGATGAACTCGACGGACTGCACGTCATCACGGTGCTCAAGTTCCCGGCCGAAACCTACGGTCTGCCCGTCAACCCGCAGGTCAACCCGCTCGGTCAGGTGCTCGATCTCGCCAAACCGCTCACCGGTCTGGCCGCCGCCGGAACCGTGCTCGGCCTCGGCTTCGCCTTCCTGCGCGGCTTGGGCTATCAGCGCCACGAGCTGCATCATGATCCCGAGAAGCATGAGACCATCGACATGGAGACCGGCGAAGTGGTGTGGAAGCAGGATTCGGCCGACAGCGCCGCAAGCACCGACGGTAAAGGAGGGGAGCAATAATGACGACCTATATCAAACGACACACGCTGCAAACGCGTCTGACGCACGGCATAGCCGCAAGCTGCTTCATCCTACTTTCCATCAGCGGCCTGTTCGTCTTCGTCCCCGCGCTCAACAATCTGCTGCCTTCCGAGGTGACATTTGCCATGCGCATGGCGCATCGCGTCATCGGCGTCATATTGATTCTCGCGGTACTCATCAGCGCCGTCACCGCCCCCAAGGGCGTGAAACATCTGGCAAAGAACTATTTTGCCAAGTGGGACAAAGACGACAAGACCTTCATGAAGCTTTTCGTACCCTACATGCTAAGCCCCAAAAAGGTACACATGCCCGATCAGCACGAGGTTAAATCGGGACAGCGCGTCGCAGACGGTGTGCTCTTCCTGATCGGCTTTTTGATCTGTGGCAGCGGCGTGGTACTGATGCTCGGCACGGCCCCGTTCTCACTTGCCATCGACGGCGGTGTGATGATGGTCATGCGCCTGCTCCATGACATCGCATTCTTGATGTTCGCGGTGTTCGGGATCGCCCACATCTTCTTAGGTGCCGGTATGTTCCAGCCCTATCGTCGTATGCGTAAGGTGATGTTCGGCAACGGCCTCATCAACGAGAGCGACGCCCTCTATCACTGGGGTCACTGGGCCCGCGAAGAGCTGGAGAGCAGAGAGAAAGTCGTAGAGATCAACGACGAGAAGAAGTAACCGTTTCGCCTGGATTTCTACCGTTTATAAACCCCGGAGCAAACCACGGTTCCGGGGTTTATTTTTTGAGATAACATACACGAAGCAAGTACCGATTTAAGGAGAAAACGGCAATGGATCTCAATCTGATCGAGCAAGCGTCTGAGGCATACGAACCCCAATTAGGCGACAACGACCGGGCTCGCATGAGCTTCTTCAAGGGGCTCTGGAAACTCCAGCAGGAATATGTGGAGCGCGCGCAAGCGTCGCTTGACCATGCGCTACCCGGCGAAGAGCAGCTGTTGGCCTGGTACTGGGACGAAAAACCGCTGTTTTTGATGGCTCCGCTCACCATAAACGAGGAGTTGTTCCTGTCGGCGCTGAAAGACTGCGCCGGCTACGTTGCCGACAATGCGGGAGTCGCAGATGAAGCCGTCTCGGTTCTGCGCGGTTTTGACTGGAAAAAGCTTTTGAACGAGGTTGGTTTGGAGCAAGCCGGATACGACCCAGGCTCCTGGCTCGTCGGAGCCGTCGAAGCAGCCGCAAAACTCATCGCCACACAGGCATCGACCGTGGAAGCAGGTGTCGACGAAGCCGGAGCCGTCGGCATCGTTTTAAGCTGTGCCCTCAAACCGATGCTGGAACCCGCCGCAAAACAGGCCATGAGCCACTATAAGCCCGACAGAGACGCCTACGAGAGCCATGCCAAACCGCTGCGCTGCCCTGTGTGCGGCGGCCATGCAGGTCTGGCCTACGTGGGCGACACGCCCTCCGGTGAGGGCAAAGGGCGCATGCTCTACTGCACAACCTGCACGGCACACTGGGAGTTCGAGCGCATCCGTTGCGCGCATTGCGGCACCCAAAGCCAGGGAAAGCTGCATTACTTTCACGTAGAGGGCGACCCTGCACACCGCCTGTACCTCTGCGATGAGTGCAGCAGCTACCTGCGTACGGCCTTTTTGTCCGAGCTACCCACAGCGTTTTGCATGGAAGTTGAGGACGTGATCATGGCCCGCCTCGACCACGTAGCCAACAGCGTGGCCATCAAGTCGCAGCGCAAGGATTCGTAGGAACCGCTAGGACTTCATTTCTCCGTCAAGCCGTTGTCAGCAAGGCAGAATCAACGGCTTTTCGGAGAAACTGCGAGCGGGTCTCGCCTTTTTCCGCAGCATATTTATCTATCGCTACATAATCTCCAGCCTCCGGCTTTCGATTATGCGTCATCCCAAACTTTTTCGGCAATCCGTTTTATCAGGGCGATCTTATTCCACTGATCCTGCTCCGAAAGTTTATTGCCATGAACGGTTGAGGCAAACCCGCACTGGGGCGACAAGCAGAGTTGCTCGAGCGGCATAATCGCAGCGGCCTCACGAATCCTTTTGATGATAAAGTCCTCGTCCTCCAACGCAGGCTTCTTCGATGTTACCAGCCCGAGAACAACCTTTTGCTCCCTGATATGGCGCAACACATCAAAGCCGCCGGAACGCTCGTCATCGAACTCCAAAAAGAAGCCGTCGAAGTTGTCCAGCGAAAAGAGCTTCGAGGCCACGTTTTCATACGTGCCCTCGTACAGGTGGGAAGACTGAAAATTACCCCGACACATATGAAAGGTCAGTGCCATACCCTCGGGTTTGTTTTTGATGGACTGTTCTGTTAAATAGGTAAATTTTTCCAAAATCTCGTCGATATCCACGCCGGCATCCGCGTATTTTTCCCTCGCACCGGCTTCGAGCAAGCCCGCCCATGCCGTATCGTCCAGCTGGAGATAACGACACCCGGCATCATAGAAAGCCTGTATCGCGTTTTGATAGACGAGGGATATCTCGGATACCACTTTATCGAAGTTGAGATGTATGGGGCTGGCCTTATAGGTTTCGGCATTCGTGACTCCCCCCATGTGCACCATGTTGGGGCCGGGTATCGTTTGCTTTGCCGTAATACCCTCACTACACTGCGACTTAAGAAACGCAAAGTGCCCGAGGAACGGATGATCCTGAGGAAACCCGACCGTGTCGACGATTCTGTATGCCTTGATGTTTTTAACCTCGACACCCTGAAAAACGGTCCGGGATCCCAGATTCATCTCCTCAACACCGTTGAGCGCGGCGATGAAGTCATGGTGCCACGCCCAGCGGGTAAACTCGCCGTCGGTAACGGCTTTAAGCCCTGCCTTTTCTTCTTTTTTTACGAGGTCCGCCACAGCATCGTTTTGGAGTTTTTGATACTCCTCCGAAGACATAGTACCTTCAGCCGATTTTTCGCCGGCAAGCTTAAGGCTCTCCNNGATGTCATACCTCAATGGAAATTTCTTACTCACATTACCTCCTGATGTTTTAGATACTCAATCAGATTGATTCTTGGGACAGAGGGCCTACACATATCGCAGTGATTGCTTTTGGATATTGTAAGCTCGGACTTCATATCTCCTGAAATAGAAACAGGAATGCTCCTTTGGCTGCCGCACCACGGCTGCCCGGCCCTTCCTGTTCTTATTACCATAACATGCTTTTTATAATAACTCCATAATGTGCGCCCTGCTGACCGGAACAGTCCGAGGCTCCCTTACTTCTTTGCGGCTGTCTTCTTCGCAGCCGCCTTCTTGGCTGTCGTCTTTTTCGTCGCAGCCTTGGCCTTGGTCTTACCGGCGGTCTTGCTACCTGTCTTTGCAGCCCCCTTACCGCTCTTGGCGCCGGCCTTTTTGGCTTCTTCCTTTTCGAGGCGAGCGGGGCATTCGAGGTTGGGGCAGAGCTTCCAGGGGCCACGGTTGGTGGTGACGACGATCATCGGCGTACCGCAGGACTCACAGACCTCGTCGGGAATGCTCAGCTTGCCGTTTTGCGGCAGCGGGTAGCTGGTGTTGCAGGTCTCGTAGTTGGTGCAGCGAATAAAGCGTTTGAGCGTGCGCGGATTCTTTTGCGCGATCAGCTCGCCTTTAACGCCGTTGGCCGCACAGGTCGGGCAGTCGCCCACCACTAGGTCGGGCTCATGATTGGTCGCACACTGCGGGTCCACACAAACCGTTTTGGGTTTGGAACGAAAAGGAGTCACCTTGATCTGCGGGCTGCCACAGGTGGCACAAAGCTCCTCCATCGGCTCGATCTTGCCCTGCGGCACCGGATAGGTAACGTCGCAATCCGGCCAGCCCGAACAGCCGATGAAGCTGGAGCGGGTCTTGGCGGAGTTCTTCATCAGCAGATCCTTGCCGCATTTGGGGCAGGCACCCACACGGGCGTCGGCCGTTACCGCGTCGCTCAAGGCCTCGCCCACCTCTTCTTGGGCGGGAATCAGCTCGTTCATGATGTTGGCGAGCAGGTTGCGCGAATGGTTGACCACCTCATCACGCGTCAGGTCGCCGGCGGCGATCTCGCTCATCTCGTCTTCGAGTTGCGCGGTCATGTCGGGCGTGGTGATGCGCGGTGCGAAGCGTCCCAGCGCCTCGATCACTGCAGTTCCGAGCGCGGTGGGCTCCACGGGATCGTTTTGGATGTAGCGCACCTCCGCCAGGCGCTCGATGATGGCGTGGCGGGTGGATTTGGTGCCTAGGCCGGCTTTCTCCATCTCCTGGATCAGCTTACCTTGCGAATAACGCGACGGCGGCTCGGTCTGCTTTTTGGTGAGATTCACGTCCTTGAGCTCAACCTTTTCGCCCTCTTCCAGCTTAGGCAGCTGTTCGTCTTTCTTGAGCCCGTAGGGATAGATGGCCCTGAAGCCTTCGCTCACCAGCACGTCTCCACGGGCCACGAAAGGCTCACCGTTGACGTCGACGGTAACCTTGGTGCCCTCCACGGTGGCCGGCCCCGACAGCGTGGCCATGAACCTGCGGGCCACCAGGTTGTAGAGCTTCCATTCCTCGGCCCGCATTTTATCGGGATTACCCACACCGGTGGGATAGATGGGCGGATGATCGGTGGTTTCGGTTTTACCGCGAGTGGCCTTAAGCTCACCGGCCTTGAGCAGCTTTTGTGCATAGGGAGCGTAGGCGGGCACACCCTCCAGCATTTTCAGCGTTCCCTTGAGGTCGAGTGACGAGGGGTACACGGTGTTGTCGACGCGCGGATAGGAGATGTAGCCGTCCATGTAGAGTGACTCGGCAATGCGCATGGTGCGCGCCGGGCTCAAGCCCTCGGCGGCTGCGGCAGCCTGAAGCGAAGTGGTGTTGAAAGGCGTGGGCGGCTGCACGTTGCGCTTCTTCTTCTCGGTGGCGGCAACGATGCCGTGGCTTTGACCCTCCACGGCGGCCATGGCCTTGTTGGCTGCGGCCTCATCCTTGAAGCGATCGGTGGCGTGCGTGCATTCGAACTCATCGCCACTACGGTTGAAGAGCGCCTTGATGACCCAGTAATCCTCGGGCACGAAGGCGTTGCGCTCGCGCTCTCGCGCCACGATAAG
>DOMT01000158.1 GCA_003509825.1 Coriobacteriia bacterium | reverse complement strand
GATTCCGTTTCTCTTTCCTGAGGAGTATATCGCCGCAGCCGACGAGCGGGTTTTGTATTACCGCAAACTGGCCGCGCTGAGCGATCCCGAGGCGATCTCGGGGATCGGGCGGCAGCTGGAGAGCAAGTACGGTGCGCTGCCCGCTGCGGCTCAAAACCTCATCGACCGCTCGCTTGCCAAAGCCATGTCCGGATTNNAGGCAAGTTGGTTTTGGAGCCCGTGGAGCTTACGTCCGAGCAGGCTGCGTCGATGAAGGCCCGCGGTGCCGTTTACATGGTCAAGTCGAAGCGGCTGATGTTTCCCGTCCAGGATGGTGTAGGCCTGCTCAACGCCTTGATCAATCTGCTCAAGGAGCTGGGGGAGTAATTGGTACACTGTTTCGAAACGTTTATGCCAACCGTGAATGGAGGATGTCATCGTTAAGGAAAACGGGTATACGACCGAAGTCCCCCGTGAGCGGGCCGTATTGGTGGGGATTGAGAGAAAATCGGGCGAGTGGCCGCTGGAGGAATCACTCGCCGAGCTGGAACGCCTGGTAGACACCGCGGGCGCCGAGGTCGTGGGATCCCTGTCGCAGCGATTGGAAGTCATCAACCCCCGCACCTTTATCGGCAAGGGCAAGGTCGAGGAGGTTGCTACCGCCGTCAAGGCGCTGGATGCCGACATCGTGGTTTTCGACGATGAGCTCACTCCCACGCAACAGTCCAATCTCGAAAAGGAAATTCCCAAGACAAAAATCATCGACCGCACCGCTTTGATTTTGGATATCTTCGCATTGCACGCCACCAGTCGTGAGGGACGGTTGCAGGTGCGCTTGGCCCAAAACCAGTATCTGCTGCCGCGACTGCGCGGTATGTGGGCCCACCTTGCGGCAAACCGCATGGGTGGCGGTGTGGGGTCGCGCTTCGGAGAGGGTGAAAGTCAGCTGGAGGTTGACCGCCGTATGGTGCGCAAACGCATCGACCGCATCAAAGCCGAGCTCAAAAAGGTGCAGGAAGAGCGAGACACGCAACGCAAGGCCCGACTCTCCTCCACGGTGTTTAAGGTCGCGCTTGCCGGTTACACCAACGCCGGAAAGTCGTCGTTGCTTTTCGCACTCACCGGCGCCGAGGTTTTGATCTACGACAAACTGTTTGCCACGCTCGATTCCACCACGCGCAAACTGTCGCTGCCCGAGGGTAGGGAGTTGACGATAACCGACACCGTCGGCTTTATTCAAAAACTGCCCACCACACTGGTGGAGTCGTTTAAATCCACCTTGGATGAGATAACCAATGCCGACCTGATCTTGCATGTGGTGGACGGTACATCCCATCAACGCGATGCCCATATGCGGGCCGTGTCAGACATCATGGAGCAGATCGGGGCGCACACGATTCCGCAACTTTTGGTGTTTAACAAGTCGGATTTGATGAGCACTGATGAGGTGCAGGTTTTGCAGGCGCGCTTTCCACAGGCGTTGATGGTATCGGCCGTGGAAAAAACAGGCATAGAAGAGCTTTTGGCAGCCATCGAACAGATCGCCAATGCGCAGAGCACCCTGATGGTCGTACTGATTCCCTTTGCCGAGGGAGCCGTGGTTCAGCTAGCGCATGAGCGCTGTACGATTTTGTCCGAGCGCTTCGTAGTCGAGGGAACCGAGTTGCAGATCCAGGTTCCCGAGTCACTCGTGTCGCGTTTCGAGAGATATGTGACCACGGACGACGATGACTCGGATGATAAGGTATACGGACGACTTCGGGCTGTTTTGCCCGGTGTGATACAGCTCGGATGCCACCGCGCGAAGCGACTGTTACCGGCATCACTTGCTACGCGGTTCCGGCTCCACCGGTTCCGCAGGTTCGTCGAGCACCGAGGTGCAGAGCGGGCAGCGTACGGCGGCTTTTGGAATATCGCTGGCGCAGTAGGGGCAGCATTTCTTCGGCGTGTCCATGGCCAACTTCTTGTTTAAAAAGAGGTTGAGAGCCTTTACCAGTAAAAACACCGCAAAAGCAACGACCAGGAAGTTGATGGTGGCTTGGATGAACTTACCGTAGGCTACCCAGCCGCCGGTTTCTTCGGGGCCCACCCATACACCGAGGGCGGTAAAACTGTTGCCTCCGGTAAACATCGAGAGCAGCGGCGTGAATATATCTCCGACAAAGGACGTGATGATGGCGTTGAACGCGGCACCGACGATGACGGCGATGGCAAGATCCATGACATGGCTTCGGGTGGCGAAGGTCTTGAATTCCTGCATGAATTTCAAGGGTTTTTTAACGACTCTCTTCATGTATTCTCCCAAATATCGGCAGTGTTCATACTTAGGCTGAACGTTGAGGGTATTTCGGCACAAGTCTATCTGACCGATCATCATCAGGCAAATTCAGGTCGGGCGTCGTCGAATGAACCCTGTAGAGTCGGGGAGGGTTTATAGGCGATGGGCTTACAGCGTTCTGAGGAGCGCCACCACTTTACCCAGAATCATAACGTCGCGGGCGTAAATCGGCTCCATGGTGTGGTTTTCGGGCTGGAGGCGAATACGGTCGGGCTCGCGATAGAAGGTCTTCACCGTGGCTTCATCATCGATGAGGGCTACGACGATATCTCCGTTACCGGCGGTTTTTTGCTCCTTGACCACCACGTAATCTCCGTCGTAAATGCCCGCCTCGATCATCGACTCACCTTTGACCGTCAGTAAAAACGAACTGTAATCGCCGACGATTTGCGTAGGCAACACCAGGGTTTCATCGACGTTTTGATCGGCATAGGAGGGAATTCCCGCAGCTACGCGTCCTAATACAGGTAGCTCGACCGTGCCTCGGGGTAGGCGGGCGCTCTTGGTCTCCGTAGCCTCGGCAGGAGCCCGTTCTTCGCGGTCTAAAACCGTCAATGCCCGGGCCGAGGAAGGGTCACGCTTGATGAACCCCTTGGTTTCAAGGGCATTGAGATGCGAGTGAACGGTGGATGAGGACGAAAGTCCCACGGCCTCACCGATCTCGCGAACCGACGGTGGGTAGCCGTTCTTGGTTGTGAAATCACTCAGGAAATCCAAAATCTCCTGCTGGCGTCCTGATAAGGTTTTTACGGGCTTCATCGTACACTCCAATCTCAAGCCTGGAGCAAGTATATGACAAAACGGAATAAAAATCAAACATATGTTCGATTACGTTCGTCCATCGGTCGTTCGGGATGAATCGCCATCTCAAAAGCAGCCTGAGTGGGAGCTGTCCCGGCAACCGGTCGTCAGCCGCCCGGAGTCCCCTCGGGGGTGACTGCACTGCCGCCGCCCTCTCCTTCGACACCTTCGGATTCGGTAGCAGGTGCCACCTCCACTTCCGCCCCCTGAGCCTCGACGTTCGTGCCGACATCGCTCACAGAGCCGCCGGCGCCTGAGTCGGCGGGTGCGGTGGTAGCGGTTGTGCTTCGAGTGGTAAAGGGAATGAATTCCATGTCGGTGACCCTCAGCGTGTTGCCGCTGCCCTGCAATCTGAATACGATCACGTCATCGCGTTGATCCAGCTTGCCACCCCCGGCGAGAGTGTAAGTGGCCTGGGTGATGATGAAGTACCCCACGCCCTCGGCGTATCTGAGCTCGCCGAATACCAGACGATGATAGGCGACCTGGTAACCCGTGCCCCACTCGCTGAGCTTGGTGTGCGCGGCGCTGCCCTCGCGAACCGATTCGAACACGGAAGTATCACCGTTGTTGAGGTAATTCACCCAATTGTTGTTGAGCTGCATGATCCTGTTTATGATCAGGTCGTCATAAAACAGCGGAGTTCCGTTAGGGCCGCCTAAGGCCCGGTATTTATTGTTGTCGATCAGCTTGAGGCTGGCGGTATTGGTGATGGTCAGATTGGGGAAGTTCGCAAACGAAAGCTCGCTGAGCTCCTGGTCGTAGGCGATTTCATTGATATTGCCGTCCGTCATGACGTATTTGGAGATGACCGTGGTCGGCTGGTTGTAATATACCGGCGGCTCACCACGCGAGAGCAGGAAGATGTAGGCAACCACGACGAGGTCGAAGGCGACGAAGGCGACGATCAGAATAATGACGATTCTTCGTAGACCGGCGTTTCTCGCGCTGTTTGAAAGCCCTCTTTTCCGGGGCTTTGTCGTTTTACCCGTGGGGCGGGGGGATTTTTGCTTCGACGTCGCTGCGGCAGCGGATCCGGCGGATGTACCGCCTTTCCGTGTCGTTTGAGCCTGCGCATCTGCAGTCGCCGTCTGAGCGGCGGCAGGGTTTTGTCCGGCGGCCTGTTTTTCGGCGGTCTCACCGGTCTGTAAGAGCACCACGGGAGCAGCCGGCTCGCTCAACGGTTGGTTTGCTGGTGCAGGGGCGGCGGGTTGTGGTGCCTGCTGTTTTGCAAACGCAGGATCGGTGGGATCGATGAAACCTCCCACTTGATAGTTCGTCGAAGATCGGGGATTGTTTGCACCGGCAACAAAGGCGCCGGTATCCTCTGCGGCGAATTCCTCCCAAGACACATTCTTGACCCCCGTTCGGTTTTCCTCAGGCACAGATTGCGCCGAAGCGTCCCTGTCGAAAGGAATCCCCGAACCCCTTTGATCCTGCATCATTCAATCTCTTTCAATTCTGAGCAATCGAACTCTCCCTTTTAGAATACAAGTTCCCCGTTGCAGACCCTTCCCGAGGTATATGACGTTTATTGAGCATAAACGGAGCATATCAAAATAGAACATAAAGAACTTGTAAAAGTTGATAGTAGCAGAGCCGGGGGGTGTTCGCAATTGAGGATATTGAGAAAAAACAGTAAAAAATCCTTGTAAATACACTTGCATCGAACAGGTGTTCGCTGTATATTGGGTGCAAACATTTGTTCGATTAAAGAGTCGAGGAGGAAAAATGCGCGAGGTTACACGGTTTGAGAGTTCGGAGGGTATTGCCCTTCAAGGTATCAGCGGCGGTCAGAAAGCATTGGCGGTTATCATCGCCTTCGGCATCACCGTATTACTGAGCGTACTGCCGTTGGTATTTTAGGGAGGGCGGCACGTCGGTACTTATAGAGGCTCCGCATACCATTTATACCATGTCGGGCGGCCAAATGGTATTGAAACACTAGATGTAGTATGGTACTCTCATGAGGTTAACAAGAAACGGGGGCACCGTGCACTGCGCTAAATGTGGTTATCAGGAATCCAAAGTGATCGACTCGCGTCCGTCCGATGACGGCGCATCCATACGCAGGCGCCGTGAATGCCTGGAGTGTGGTGCGAGGTTTACCACCTATGAGCGCCAAAACGAATCCCCCTTGGTTGTAGTAAAAAACGATAAAAGCTCCGAACACTTCGATAGAAATAAATTGCTGCGTGGCTTGATGAATGCAACCGTCAAACGGGATGTTCCCATCGCCAAGCTGGAAGCATTGATCGATGACGTCGAGTCGGAAATACGCAATACCCTGAAAAACGAGGTACGCTCGAAAGTTCTCGGAGAAATGGTTCTCGCAAGACTGAAAGACATCGATGACGTCGCCTATATCAGGTTTGCCTCGGTCTACAAGGATTTCAAGGACATCGCCGAGTTTCGGCAGGCATTGAAGGGTATGCACTGACATGTCGCAAGGCGCTCGGTTGCAACCCGATGGATCGATGGAATACTCCGGGNNGGAAAAATAACACCGGTGAGAGTGCTACCACACTTCGGATCCTGAAAACAGACGACTCGCTGCCTTCACCCGCCTACCACTATCCGGGTGATGCGGGGCTCGATCTACGCTCGGCCGTGGACTGTGTTCTCGCTCCGATGGAGCGCAAGATGATTCCCACCGGTATCAAGATGGCCATACCCGCAGGTTATGCCGGTTTGGTGCTGCCGCGAAGCGGTCTTGCGGCAAAGGCGGGATTTTCCCTGGTAAACTCGCCGGGTCTGATCGACAGCCAATACAGGGGTGAGGTTAAGGCCATCGCCATCAACCTCGATCCCGTCACTCCCATAGAGATAAAAAAGGGAGACCGTATCGCTCAGTTGGTTTTGATAGCGGTTCCAACCGTACATCTGCAGGAAGTCGATGACCTGGATGAAACCGAACGAAGCGAAAAGGGCTTCGGTAGCAGCGGTTTGGGGTAATATGGTACGGCGCATCCGGATTATTCGGTTGTGCGCTGTTAAGCCGGTACGGTTTTGACGACGGGTACATAACTATTCATAGGAGTTCGCACATGGATTGGCAGTCATTTTTCAGGAGCAATCTTGAGCAGGTCGAGACGTATCGGCCGGGCCTCAGGGAAGAGCAGGTTCGTGAGTTGGTGGAGGCCGACGATCTCTACAAGCTTTCTTCCAACGAAAGCCCGTTGCCTCCGTTTCCCGCGGCACTCGAGGCTCTGCAGGGCAAGTTGAGCACGCTCAACGAGTACCCCGACGGTTCGTCGTACGAGCTCACACAATATCTTTCCGAGCATTACCATGTGCCTGCGGAAGAGATCGTGATCGGTAACGGCTCGAACGAGCTAATCGACCTCATCGCCGCAACCTGCCTCGATCCGGGCGATAACGCCGTCTACCCCTGGCCGTCGTTTGTGGTCTACCGCTCTTCGACCTTGATCCAAAACGCCGAGTGTCGCGAGGTACCGCTCAAGGGAGTGGGACAGCTCGACCTCGACGGTATGCTGGCGCGCATCGACGGCCGCACCAAGGTCGTGTATATATGTACGCCCAATAATCCTTCCGGAGCCACGGTGGGAAAGGCGGAGTTCGAGGCTTTTCTCGAGCGCGTACCCGATCACGTGTTGGTAGTTGCCGACGCGGCTTACGAGGAGTTCATCGACGACGAAACCGCGATGAAGCCACTCGACTACTTCGACGGAAAGCGCCCGTATGCGGTGCTCAGAACTTTCTCCAAAATGTACGCTTTAGCCGGGATCCGCTGCGGATACGGCTTTGCGCCTGCCCCGCTCATCGAGGTGTTGCATAAGGTGCGCGAGCCCTTTAACGTCAACACTTTGGCACAGGCCGCCGCGATAGCGAGCCTTAAGGATGGCGAGGAATTGGCAAGGCGCGTTGCCTTGAACAAACTCGGCAAAGAGCGGCTGCAGGCCAACTTCGAGACGTTGGGGCTGCGTTATGTGCCCAGTCAGGCCAACTTCGTCTGGGTGGAGGTTGCAGACCCGGCAGGCACGTTCGACAAGCTGCTCAAACGAGGCGTCATCGTTCGCGCCTTCCCCGGAGGCGGCGGGCTGCGTGTAGGCATCGGCGATACGCAGGGCGTAAACGCCACCATAGCGGCCTTCAACGAGATTTTCGGGTGAGGGGTATGAACTCGAGTTTTTCTTCAATTCTCATCATCGGTGTGGGCCTCATCGGTGGCTCGATAGCCGCCGCGTTGAAGGCAACGGATTTCGAGGGCAAAGCGCCGACGGTGCGCGGTATCGACATCGACGCCGCAGCCATCGAAAGCGCCCGCACGAAAGGCTATATCGATGAGGGTGCGATAGCGGGTGTTGATGAAGCCCGCATAACCGCACTTCTCAGCGATGAGACGACCGATCTGATCATCCTGGCCGTTCCGGTTTCCGCCGCCGAAGACTGGTTTAAGCGCATCGATGCGGCCGGCTACAGCGGTGCGATAACCGATGTGGCTTCCACCAAGGGTGTGTTGATCGAGCAGGCGGGACGTCTGCTGTCCGATGGCGCGCGCTACATCCCCGGGCATCCGATGGCCGGAAGCGAGGTCAACGGCATCGAGGGTGCCCGCGCAACGCTGTTTCAAAACGCGCATTGGATACTGTGCCCCGATGAGTTTTCCGATCCCGGTGTATTCACCAAGCTTCACGACTTTGTAACCATGCTGGGCGCGCGCAGTATCTCGTTGGCTCGCGAAGAGCACGACGAAACCATCGCCGTGGTGAGCCACGTGCCCCATATGGTTGCCAGTGCCCTCGTGCAGCTGGCAGGCGCGCACGCCAAAGATAAGCAGGAGATATTCCGTCTGGCGGCAGGTGGCTTCAAAGACACGACCCGCATCGCCGCAGGCTCGCCCGAGCTGTGGTGCGGCATCGCTTTGGATAACCGACAGGCGCTGGCCAAGGGGCTGACTGAAATCAAGCAGATCATCACCGATATCGAGCAATCGCTCGAGCACTGTGATGCCAAAGGTTTGGCACGGCTTCTGGGCGAGGCTGCCGAGTTGCGTTCGTCCATCCCCGCCACCTGGGTGCCCGACTCAAGCCGTCTGGTGGAGGTGCGCATCCCCATGGCCAACCATGCCGGCGTGATTGCGCAGGTCACGAGCTTCGCCGCCAAAGCCGCCTGCAACATCCAGTCCATCGATATCGACCACATCAACGAGGCCACCGCCATCCTCGAGCTGATTCTCACCGATGAGGGTGACAAAGGCCGGTTTATGAGCATGCTGATCGAAGGCGGCTTCGATGTATCGTTCAGGCCGCTCGGTTACGGGGTATAACATGGCAACACCACTCAAGGGCAGGATCCGGGTACCTTCGGATAAATCCATCTCGCACCGCGTCGCTCTGTTTTCGGCGATCGCCGAAGGCACCTCGACGGTAGCCGGCTTACTCGATTCGCTCGATGTTCGCTCGACGCTGTCGATCGTGGAGTCGCTGGGAGCGAAGGTGGAGCTTGACGAGGCGCCCGACGGCACCGGCCTTGCAGGTACGATCACCGGCTGGGGTGTTACCGGTCCGGTGCCGCAGGGCGACCCCTGCTACCTGCAGTGCGGCAATTCCGGAACAACCGCCCGCTTGCTACTCGGTTTGTTGAGCGGCTACAGGATCGACGTTACGCTGGTGGGCGATGAATCCCTCTCCAAACGGCCGATGGCTCGCGTTACCGGCCCGCTTTCCCGGATGGGCGCACGGTTCGAACCTGCAACGCAGTTGCCCATCGTTTTATCGGGCAGCGATGCGCTTAAGGCCCTGACCTACGAAAGCCCCGTCGCCTCGGCGCAGGTAAAGAGCGCTATACTTCTGGCGGGCCTTAACGCCGAGGGTATAACGACGGTGAGTGAGCCGCATAAGAGCCGTGATCATACGGAGTTGCTCTTGCCCGCTTACGGAGTCGAGGTGGAGGTGGATGGGTTGAACGCAAGCATTGCGGGAGGCCAGAGCCTGCACGCGTTTGATTGTCGGGTGCCGGCCGATCCGTCTTCCGCAGCATTTTTGCTCGTTGCAGCGGCGATGATCCCCGGTAGCGAGGTAACCGTGGAGGAGGTTTTGATTAACCCCACCCGCACGGGTTTTCTCAAGGTGATGCAGCGTTTTGGCGCGGATATCGTGATTGAAAGCAACGCAGGGCGCCGTCTCGGTGCCGAGAGCTGCGGCGACATTACCGTGCGTTATCGACAGAATCTCAAGGCCACTCGCATAACGGCCGATGAGATCGCAACCCTCATCGACGAGGTGCCGATTCTGGCATTGCTCGCGGCATTTGCCGAAGGCGAGACCGTCTTCGAGCAGGTAGGGGAGTTACGCGTGAAGGAATCCGATCGTCTGGCAGCGATAATGACCGGGCTTTCCGCTCTCGGGTATGAAGCTTGGGAGTCCGATGATGACCTGCATATCGTCGGTGGCACTGCGCAACCGAAGTCAACGGTTTTCGAGACCCACGGCGACCATCGCCTGGCGATGACCTGGACGATTGCCGAGCGTGCCTTCGATCTGAAGCTGGAAATCCAAGACGCGCAATGCGTAGCCGTCAGCTATCCGGGTTTCTTTGACGACCTGGTACGTTTATCATAGATAGCCAACAAAAAAAGTGATGATTTCGGCCTTTTGCCGGATACAGGATCATTATGGCCCGGTATTCGGCAAAAGATGCAGAGTCGGATGAGTGTATATGCTGTAACCATCGGATCAATTCCGACAAGAAGAGAGGATCGAAATGATAGTAGCGATCGACGGCCCTGCCGGTTCGGGAAAATCCACCGTCGCAAAACTGGTGGCCCGCGAACTCGGCTTCGGTTACCTCGATACGGGTGCGATGTATCGGGCGGTTGCCCAACGTGCCCTCGAAGAGCAGATCGATCTCAGCGATCCACTTTCCGAGCAAAGCAGGGAGGCGATTCGCGCCCTGGCTTTGAATGAAACCGTATCCTTTGAGTTCACGGAAGGCGAGCCCCTGCCTTCCGTCGTGCTGATAGCGAGCAAGGACGTGACCAAGCAGATCAGGACACCCGAGGTGGACAAGGCGGTTTCGCCGGTTTCCGCCGACCCCGGTGTTCGCGAGGCCTTGACCGGGCAGCAGCGTGTAATCGGGTATTCCCGCGACACCGTGATGGAAGGTCGCGATATCGGCACCGTCGTGTTTCCCGATGCGGATTGCAAGGTCTTTCTCACCGCAAGTGCCGAGGAGCGCGCGCAAAGGCGTGCGCTGCAAAATGCGGCCAAGGTCGGGCGTGAGAGCGCGATGGAGGAGGAGTACGTTGCGGTTTTGGCGGACATCAAACGGCGTGATGCCTACGATTCCTCGCGGGAGCACGCACCTCTGGCCGNNGGCCGCCGCCGCCGATGCCTGGCAGCTCGATTAGACCGATATGACCATCGACGAGGTGGTTGCGGCGATCGTCGATCGTGCGCGGCAACTCGCAACCCGCTAGTTCTCGGAGCGTCCCCTCGGATTCGATGTCGGGGACGCCGCCCGTTGATCAGAGGTCTTGCTCCGTCGTTTCGCCCCTGTAATCGATTCCGCCGCTTGAGCCGCAAAGGATGCCCATGAAACCCGTCGACTATTTCTATGACACCCCCGCCTCCGGTGAAGGGCATTTTCCGCAGAAATTCTGCACCCTGCTCGCGGTTCTCGTGCGCCTGATCGTCAAGCCGCTGTTTCGCTACTGGTTTTACGATTCGGAGAAACTCGAGGCGCTGCCTGAGGGTAGCGGCTTTATCGTCGTCGGCAACCACCGCTCCTACCTCGATCCGGTCTTTGTGATGGCGGCGCTTCGTCCGATCCCCATCCGCTATATCGCCAAAGAGGAGTTTCTGGATTTCAGTCGCATCATTCGTCGTTTGGCGGCCTGGGCCGGCGTTTTCCCCGTCAAGCGCAATAGCGCCGACATGTCGGCCATCAAGCGCGCGGTGCGCATGCTCAAACGCGGTGAACCCGTCGGCATTTTCCCCGAGGGCACACGTATACGTAGCGCCGACCAAGAAGTGAAATTCCACGACGGTGCCGCATTCATCGCCCAGCTCGCCAAAGTACCCGTGGTTCCGATTCACATATGGGGCGCCGACGAGATATGGCCCAAAGGCAAGAAGTTCTTNNTTCTTTCGCTTTCCCAAAATAACCCTCCGCTTCGGTGATCCGATGTCCATCGACGCGGAACCTTTTGCCTCCCTGCCTAAAGATGAGCGCCATGCAGCATTTACCAAAGCGGTCATGGAGCAGGTGTACGCATTGGAGAACCCGCGCTAGGGATGCACCGCTTGCCGGCATCGATGTTTCTCCCGGATGCGGTTCGGTCCGCAAACTGAGCCGAGTAGCGATTACGTGTCGATACGGTCGAACTTCCGGCGCTCGTATACAATAGAGGCATGAAGATAATCCGATCCAAATATGCGGGGGCCTGTTACGGTGTGGAGCGTGCGCTCTCACTGGTTGACGAGGCCGCCAATCTCACCGAGACCGTTGTGCACACCCTGGGGCCGCTGATCCACAATCCGCAGGTGGTAAGCGAGCTTAAGCGCCGTGGGGTCGAAGAGGCCGCCACGGTTGCCGAGATCGACGAGGGCGTGGTGGTGATCCGCTCCCATGGCGTGGAACCCGCGATCATCAGGCAGGCCGAGGCGAAGGGTTTACAGGTGGTCGACGCCACTTGCCCGCACGTCTCCAAAGCGCATCAAGCCGCCCGCGAGCTGCGGGAGCTCGGCTACTCGGTGATGGTGGTGGGGGAGCGCGGACACCCTGAGGTCGAGGGTATCCACGCCTATGCGGGATCCGATGCGATGGTGGTACAAGACCCCGGCGACCTACCCGAGGTGCTGCCTTCGGACAAGATCGGCATCGTCGTGCAAACCACGCAGGCCGCCAGCGTGCTCGACGCCATCGTCGAAGCGCTCCGGGCGCGGGGTATCGAACCCGAGGTGCGCAATACGATCTGTTTTGCGACCAAACAGCGCCAGCAGACGGCTGTGGAACTTGCGGAGAGGGCCGATGTGATGGTGGTCGTCGGCGGACGCAACTCCGGTAACACCACCCGTCTCGCACAGCTTTGCCGTGAGGTTTGTGCTCAAACCCACCATATCGAAAACGCTTCCGAACTCAATGCGGAGTGGTTCGTCGACGCGGAACTGGTCGGCATAACCGCAGGTGCCTCCACACCCGAAAATCAGATTATCGCCGTAGAGAAGGCGCTCAAGGCTTTGGGAGAACCGGTGTGAGTTCAGTGGGGTTTCCGGCGGCGAAGTATGGTGATGGTGTGCCGGCCCGTGCGGCCAAAGCCCGCATCCGCTCCGTCGACGACCGGTCGCCGGCCCATGTGGCCGGGCTTAAGGCCGGCGAGGTGATCCTGGCGGTCGACGGTCTGCCCCTAACCGATGTCGTCGACTGGTTGTGGCTTTCGGACGAAGACGAAATCGAACTGGAACTCGAAGGGGGCAAAAACGTCATCCTGACACGCGACTACGGTGAACCCTGGGGCATCGATTTCGACGACGTGCTTTTCGACGGCATCAGAATATGTCGCAACAACTGCATGTTCTGCTTTATGACGATGCTGCCCAAGGGCATGCGTGCACCGCTGTATCTGCGCGACGACGACTACCGACTCTCCTTTCTCCAGGGCAACTTCGTCACACTCACCAATATGGACGAGTACGACGTGGCGCGGGTCATCGAGCAGCATCTCTCGCCACTGCATGTGTCGCTGCACTCCGTGAATCCGGAGGTACGCAGGCAGCTGATGGGGCGAAACCACGCTCGCGGCCCGGAGGTGCTCGAGGAGTTGCTGGCGGCCGGCATCACGGTCCATGCGCAGATCGTCGCAGTTCCCGGTGTCAACGACGACGAGGATCTGAAGGAGACGCTCGACTGGATAGAACGGCGTCCTGCAATCCTTTCGGTGGGTATCGTGCCGTACGGGTACACCAAATACGCGAAGCTGCAACGCTCGTTTTCGGCCGAGGAAGCCCATGCGGTGCTTGAGCGGCTGATGACTTACCAGAAACGCGCCCGGACCGCCACGGGCGAAACCCGTTTTCAGCCCGCGGACGAATGGTTTCTCAGGGCGGGGCATACCATTCCCGAGGCGGAGTATTACGGCGACTTCCCGCAATACGAAGACGGCATCGGTATGCTCAGAGCCTTCATCGATGAATGGAACGACCTGCTCGGAGGCAAACAGGAACTGCTCCCCGTTCACCTCCGGTCCCCCGGCTATTCCCACTATCTGATTACCGGGGAAGCCTTCGCCCCGATTCTCAGCGAACTCACCGCAGCGACACCTCTCAACGTGCTGGCCGTGAAAAACAACTTCTTCGGCGGCAACGTGGATGTGGCCGGGTTGCTCACCGCAGTCGACGTCATCGAGCAGGTAAAAGAGGCCGAGCTGCCCGAAGATGCCGTGCTGGTTTTACCCGAGGTGATGTTTAATGCCGACGGGGTAACGCTTGATGACAGAACTCCGGCCGACATCGCCCACTCCCTGCAAAGACGGGTAATTATGGTACCCTGTAGTGCTAAAGGAGTTTTGGAGACCCTCGACATACTTTAGGAAACACCGATTCGTTCATCGCGTGCCGGCCGACAATCCGAGACACGAATAATCGATCGGCACTTCCACGGAGGCTCCGAGCATGCTCCATCAACATCCGCTCGCTCAAGAAACCGTCGCCGCCCTGTTCGTCGGCTTTTCATCATGTATTTTGGAGGATCGTGGCATTACCGATAGTCGCAGTGGTCGGCAGGCCTAACGTAGGCAAATCCACTCTCGTAAACCGCATAGCGCTCAGCAAAGACGCCATCGTGCACGAGCAGCGCGGCGTAACCCGCGACCGTTCGTACCACCGCGCGGACTGGAACGGGCGCTTTTTCACCCTCATCGACACCGGCGGCATCGAGATGGCTGCCGACGATGTCTTTCAGGGCTCGATTCGCAACCAGGCACTTCTGGCGACCGAGGAAGCCGACGTCATCATCTTCATGGTCGACTCACGCATCGGTCTGACGGCCGATGATGTGGAGGTGGCCCGGCTCATCAAGCGCTCCAAACGCCCGGTGATCCTGGCGGTCAACAAGATGGACAACCCCGCCAAGGAGGACGAACTCTGGGAGTTTTTCAATCTCGGACTCGGCGACCCGTGGCCGATATCGAGCGTGCACGGGCACGGCACCGGCGACATGCTTGACGAGCTGGTGGCTCTGCTGCCCTCCGAGGAGGAGTGTGCCGAGGAGGAGACCAGCGACATCAATATCGCCATCATCGGCCGCCCCAACGCGGGTAAATCCTCGTTGACCAACCGGCTGGTGGGCAAGGAGCGCTCCATCGTCAGTGACGTGGCGGGCACCACCCGCGACGCCGTGGACACGGTGAT
>DOMT01000030.1:523-5253 GCA_003509825.1 Coriobacteriia bacterium | reverse complement strand
CGCCACCTGTCCCAATCCTGAGCCAGCTCGATCCAGTCCATACCCCCACACCCTACTTCCTGAAGATCCATCTTAATATTATCCTCCCGTCTACGCCTTGGTCTCCCAAGTGGTCTCTTTCCCTCAGCGGAACCCGATGTTACGTAGGCGAATTTCAGAGTTTCGGCAAGAACATTTCCTTTACAATTAAATTGGTAAATTAAATTTTTGATAGCTTTTAATTGTTATGTTTATACCAGTTTTTGTGCATAATCTGCGCCGGCTTTTTTTTTTCACTATAAATGACCAATAATAATTGTTATAAATGTGCCAAACTCATTGGTGTGAGGTCCTGTGCGACAGGTTGCCGTGGTGACTAAAGTGTGTACGGTGGCGCCTAATATTTGTGGGTCCTCAGTATGGAACGTGCTTCATGTCACCTTTCTGGCCGTATTTCCAACCGAATTGCCCTGCGTAACCGATAAATACCACGGCACTGAAGTAAGAGGTACCGTAAGCGAAGGCCGACAGCCAAGGACCGACCTTGCGGCCTCCGAGCACAAATCCGTCGACATCCGTAGCACGTTTGCGTGTAAGAAAACCGATCAGAATGGTCACCGCGAAGAACAGGACCATCATCAGGATCTTGAGGAGCATATTGGATTCCTTTGAAACACCCTCACTGCGGCACCGCGCCCGGGCGGCACGGTCGAAGTACGCGGATGCGTAGTGATTGTTGATTCTACCGGTTACCGGCCGGATATGCGGGCAAAAGCGATAGCAAACTACTGAGTATCGATGCGGCTGCGCTCGGCGTCTTCACCGAAAATTCCGCAGACTTCGGTTTTGCAAGCTCGGTAGCCCTCTTCGGTGAAATACTTTGCCACCCCGAAGACGCCGACAGAACACAAGTCGACAAAGCCATCGAGCCGACGCAGAACAATCTCGGCAGAGATCGGGAAGGTTACCGCGCCGACTACCTCAGACTGCTGCGACATCTGCCCGGGAAGCTACTCCGCCCAGGCCCAAACGGCGTCTCTGAGAAACTGCGCTCCCCCTGCAACGATCTCGTCGTAGTACTTTTTAAAGCGCTCGTCCTCCACATACATCTGCGTGACCCCGCGATGCTGTTCAACTGTGTAAGACGGCCAGTAATAGAGCAGCCAGCGCTTGTGCATCTCGGCAAGCTTGCGCGCCGTCTCTCCCTTCGGATCGCCCTCGGCAATCGCAGCCTTCAGGGTTTCGGCCAACTCCGCGTTGAGTTGCTCCATCTGCCCGTGCTGTTCATCGGTCATCGCGGCGAATTTCGCATTCGAATCGCTTACAGCCTTTTCGCCGTACTTCGCGCGGATTTCCTCTCCGTACTTTCGCTCGTTTTCCTCCAACGCCTTTTGCTTGAAGACCTCGAAGCGCTCCGAATCGCTCATGGATCCGCCTTTCTCCTGCGCCGATATCGTCCGCTTGACGTTTGATATCAACGCATCGATGTGTTCTCTTCTCTCCTTAAGTGCACTCAATTGCCATTTAAGTCTCGATAACAGATCCTCACCGTTCTCGTCCAACAGCTCGGCTATCTCCTTGAGCTCGAATCCCAGCTCCCGATAAAGCAAAATCTGGTGGAGACGTGCCACCTCATCGGAGCTATACGAGCGATATCCGTTCGTCTCCCGTCGAGGCTCGAGAAGCCCCTGCCGCTCATACCAACGCAAAGTGCGCGTGGTAACACCGGCCAGTTCGGCAAGTTGTTTTATCGAGTAACCCATCATGACCTCCGAACTCAGTGTAATCCATGACGCAACGTCATAGTCAATGACTTTATTTTAACCTATCGGTGATCGATGATTCGCACTGCGGCAACAGGGGCACAGGATAGATATCAGGGATATTGACGGCTATCCCGCTCACACTACCTATCAAAGCCGGCGGCGGTCGGTTGAAGTTGCAAAACTTCGGCATTCAGACCGGCGATATCTTCCTTCACGTGGCTGGCGATAACCAAAGTGCGCTCACCCAACAACTCGTCGGTGAGTTTATATGCCTGCTCAAGGGTCCTGCTGTCGAGACCTGAGAAGGGCTCATCCAGAAGTATCAAATCGGCGTGCGACAGAAGCGCCCGCACCAGCTCGACTCTACGCCGCATGCCACCCGACAACTCTGCGACAGGGCGATTCAGGCTGTGCGCCGGCAGCACCGCCTCCAGTGCGGCGTAAATCTCTGTCGTAGAGTGGTAACGGGAGCAGAATATGCGGATGTTATCGATGGCACTGCGCCCCTCGAACAAACAGGACTCCTGAAACACCGAAGCCACCCGAGCGTTGCCTTCGATACGTCCCATATCGGGCTTTTCCAAACCCGCCAAGAGCCGCAAAAACGTTGTCTTACCCGAACCGGAAGGGGCGAAGAGTGCCAAACGCGATCCCGGTGCGAGAGTGACGCTGAAATTCGATACGATTCGTCTCTCGCCGAAATGTTTTGAAACGTTTTCGATCCGCACTGGGTGAACCGCATGCTGCATCATGTCACCTCTCGGTTCACGGCGCAAAGCCAAGCTCCAGGCATGATCCTCAGAACACTCCAGTAACCGCAAGACCAGTTTTTCGCACAACACCGTGATACCTACCAACACGAAGGTCCAGGCGAAAATCTCCGCAGATGACAGCGTAATCTTGGCCTGATAGATATTCATACCGATGCTCTTCATCGGCAGCCCGATGAGTTCGGCCGCTATGCCGCTCTTCCAGCTCATACCGACTGCGATTCGAGCCGTCGCCTGAATGAACGGTCGGATGCCCGGCCAGTGAAACACCAGGATGCGCTCCTTGAGAGGCAAGCCGAACACCCTGATCAACTCCGACATCCGTACGTTGCGATGTTTCAGACCTTCCAGACAAGCGAAGTAGAAGGCCGGAAACGCCACCAAAAACACTGCCACCGGGGTGACGTTTTCGGAACCGAACCAGATAAGCAGCAAAACGACGAAACAGACGATCGGTACGCTTTTGATGAACGTGATCGCGGGGTTGATGAACTCGGCCACCACAGGTAGGCGCCAGGCGGCAAACCCGAACAGAAGGCTACAGACGACGGCTGCCGTAAACCCTGTGACAATCCGTAGAAAAGAGAGCCCGATGACGAGCCAAAAGTCGGGATCAGGCACCTTTTCGGCTAAGGTCAAAGCGGTTTCAAGCGGACCTGAAAGCAGTATCTCACTGTTGACGACGATACTCAGCGCCTGCCACATGATCAGCCAAAATAGCAGAACCGCAGCTCCTCTCAGCCGGCGATTCTTAAATAAAGCAGGCATCGGGGTTTATGCCCCCGTCCGACCGATGAGGTAAAAGTCGTCGCCCGGCATCTTGCCGCCGACCGACTTGGGATCCCGTTCATGGAGCACCTGTAGGTATCCGCTCAACGCAAGCTTCATCTCCTCCCCGCTCAGGCAGATGAGGTTACAGTTGGGAATGGCTTTTTCGGCTATCCGGGCATCGGGGATCAATCCCGTCTCCACCACCCCTTGTGCGGCGGTGGCCGGATCGGCGTTGGCGCTCGCTACCGAGGCGGCATGCTCGGTTAAGAACTCCAACACCACGTCGGGGTGCGCGGCAGCAAAATCGGCATTCACGATCGTTACCCCGGTGACGAGGCGACCGCCCTCAGCGTTACCTGCCGTTCGCGCTTGATCCCAAACCGCCGAGAGATCTATCCGTGCCGCCAACTGCGCATTCTTAGACATTACGGAAGTCACATAGGGTTCAGGCAACAGCGCCACGGCCTCGGGATCGCCACTGATGGCCGCAGCCAACTCGGCGGCCTCGGACTTGAACTCCAGCTTCACCTTATCGCCCAAGCCGTTACTTTCGAGCAGATAGCTGAAAACATATTCGGGAGTGGTGCCCTTACCCGTCATTAAAACCGTACGCCCGGCCAGATCGTTCAAGGAATTGACGGAGGTATCGGCGGTAACCACATACAGCACACCCAAGGTGTTGATATCCAAAACCTGCACTTTGCTGTCGGGCTTGTTGTAGAGTGTGGCGGCGACATTGGCCGGCAGGGTCGCGAACTGGTATTCACCTTTTATGAACCCGGGTAGAATCTGATCGACCGTATCGACACCTACCATGNNAATGTTGAAGTTATAACTATTCTTCAAGCTCTCGGGCTGATTTTTCGCCTTGGTCATGAAGTTCACCAATCCGATGGTCGTCGGTCCTCTGAGTGTGGCCACCTCCACCCTCACAGGTTCCTGCGCAACGACCTCACTACCCGCAGGGATGGCGGAAGCAGCACTTTCGGGAGCTTTGCAGGACACGAGCAGGGCTGCCGACAGCACCATTACCGAAGCGCACAGCAGAAGTGCTATTGAAAAACGTTTGTTCATTTTATTCATTATGCCATCCGATTTCTTTTAGGGTATTCATATCGTGTGAAGTTACACGCCCGGCAACCCGCCTTGGGTCACCGGGCGTATAGACACTCACTTCCGGGGAGTCAGGCTCTCCGTCTTGCCCGGATTACGCCTGTCGCCTCCCTGTTTCAGGGCCTACTACCTACCGTTGTTAGGCATAACCCAACCGTGATGGTCGGTATGCAGCAGGTGATGCGAGCGCTCGGAGAGCGGGGCGCCGAAGTACTCCTCGTAAATCTTTACGATGCTCGGGTTCTCGTGCGAATAGCGATACTCGCTCCGTTTATCCAAACCGTATAACACGTTACCGCGCACATACGTACGTGCCAGTGAGGTGGATATC
>DOMT01000030.1:0-466 GCA_003509825.1 Coriobacteriia bacterium | reverse complement strand
GCCAATCCGCTGGCCACGGCTACGCGTACCGGCAAACCGTTAACGTCGAACTGCGCCTCTTTCCAGCCGTCGAGACCGCGGACCTCAACGAAGGCCTCGGGATCCGGGTTCTCGCCCACAACCAGCTTATAGGCCGTACGCAAGGCCGCCTCCATAACTCCGCCGGTGGCGCCGAAGATCACGCCGGCACCCGAACCGATATCGAGCGGGGAATCCAACTCCTCTTCTTCAAGCGTAGTACAGTCTATGAAACTGCTCTTGATGAGACGGTCCAGCTCGCGTACGGTAAGCACGTAATCCGTGTCGGGCCCGAATCCGGCGTCCTGCAGATTCTCTATGGCGATCTCATGCTTTTTAGCCGTGCACGGCATCAAAGAGATCACGCGGATCTTGCTCGGATCCACCGCCGCCTTTTCCGCACAATAGGTCTTGATCACCGAGCCGAACATACCCTGCGGCGATTTCG
>DOMT01000190.1:5186-6184 GCA_003509825.1 Coriobacteriia bacterium | reverse complement strand
GGATTTGGTGATCGAAGACGAAAAGGTCATCGAGGCTCTTCCGCAGATTGGTTTTATCCATCGTGGCTTGGAAAAATTGGTTGCCAAAAAGGACTTCATGCAGTTTGTACTGGTGGCTGAGCGCATTTGCGGCATCTGCGCTTTTGGACACTCGCTTGGTTACTCCGANNGGTGGCCGAGCGTATCTGCGGCATCTGCGCCTTCGGGCACAGCCTGGGTTATTCGGAAACCATCGAAGCCCTGATGAAGATCGAGGTGCCCAAACGTGCGGAATACCTGCGCGTCATCTGGCATGAGCTTTCGAGGATCCACAGTCACATACTCTGGCTCGGTCTTTTGGCCGACGCCTTCGGTTACGAAAACCTGTTCATGCAGTGCTGGCGCCTGCGCGAGGTGGTACTCGACATCTTTGAGGAAACCACCGGCGGGCGCGTGATACTTACAGCCTGTAACGTTGGTGGCGTAGAGCANNCTGCAACGTGGGCGGCGTGGAGCAGGATATCGAGAACGGCGAGCTTAAGGCCATCGTTGAGCGGCTCGACAAGATGGCAGAGGAATATCGTAGCCTGCTCAAGGTCTTTTTGAAGGACCGCTCCGTTAAGCATCGCCTGGTAGGCGTAGGCTACTTAAGCAAGGAAGACGCCTTCAAGCAGAGCTGCGTGGGCCCCTTCGGACGCGCCTCGGGTCTGGAGGAGGACATCAGGATGTTCGGCTTCGGCGCCTACGGCGAACTTACGGACTTCAAACCCATCACCTCGACGGATGGCGACGGCTATGCCCGCAGCGAAGTACGCGCGCTCGAAGTTTTGCAGTCCATCGAGATCATCCGCGAACTCGTGGCCAAAATACCCGACGGGCCCTTCAACCAAAAGATCAAGGAGGTGCCGGCGGCCGGCAGTTTTGCAGCTTCCAGGCTCGAACAACCGCGTGGCGAGGTGTTTTACTACGCCAAGGGCAACGGCACGAAGTTTTTAGAGCGTTTTCGCATCCGCACGCCC
>DOMT01000190.1:0-5143 GCA_003509825.1 Coriobacteriia bacterium | reverse complement strand
GACCCCTGCATCAGCTGCACGGAGAGGTAGGCATCATGGGTAGCTTTCATTTAACGAAGATGTCTTTGAGAAACCTCGGCAAGCCGGCCACCAAGATGTATCCGGTAAAGCCGGCCAACTACACGAGTCGCTCCAAAGGCAGCCTCGTAAACGACATCGACACCTGCATACTCTGTAGTATCTGCGCAAAAAAATGCCCCACCTACGCCATCGCGGTGGACAAGGTCGCCAAAGACAGCGGCAGTTGGAGCTTCGATTCCTTCTCCTGCATCCAGTGCTTAAGCTGCGTGCGCGCCTGCCCTAAAAACTGTCTGTCCATGAACCCGCAACACCCGGCGGCGGCAACCGAGAAGGGCATCGTCTCCATCGACAAGATGGCCGTAGCCGATGGAGAGGCTTGAGCGAGCTCGCGCTCTCGCGTAACACCTTTCATGCAGGTCGGCGCTTCTCCGGAGGCCCGACCTGCTCCTTGTGGGTTTGCTGCAGCCGAGCTCGCTCAAGCTCCGAACTGCATACGGTGATAGCGTGCGTAGACGCCGCCTCCTGCCAGTAGCTCCTCGTGGGAGCCCTGCTCCACCACACGCCCTGCCTCCACGACGGCTATCTTGTCCGCGTGACGGATGGTCGAGAGCCTGTGCGCGATGATGAGAGTCGTTCTGTCGGCGGAAAGCTGCTCCAGAGCACTTTGAACGTATTGCTCGCTTNNGAGTGCACTTGTAGCCTCGTCGAGAATCAGGATCCGTGGGTCTTTGAGAAAGACACGGGCGATGGCGATACGCTGCTTCTGCCCACCGGACAAACGCGCCCCACGCTCACCGACGAAGGTATCGTAACCGTCGGCGAGACCTACTATGAAGTCGTGGATGAAGGCCTGCTTTGCCGCTGCCTCGATCTCCTCGTCGCTTGCATCGAGACGACCGTAGGCGATGTTTTCGCGTATGGTGCCGTCGAAGAGATACACGTCCTGCTGCACGATGCCGATCGCATCACGTAGCGACGCCGCGGTCACCTCCCGCACATCGTTACCGTCGACGGAGATACCGCCGCCCGAAACATCGTAAAAACGCGGTAGAAGCGAACAGGTCGTGGTCTTGCCACCGCCGCTCGGACCTACCAGGGCCACGGTTTGCCCCGCCGCGATCTTCAGGTTAAAGCCGCGAAGCACATCGGTCTTGCCGTCGTAGGAAAACCGCACATCGTCATAGATCACCGCGCCGCGCTTCGACGACGTCGTGTCAACCGCAAGGTCACGGGCATCGGCGCTGTCCTCGATGTCGGGACGCTCGCTCAAAACCTCCATAAAGCGCCTGAAACCGGCGTAGCCCTTTTGGAGTTGCTCGGTGAAGTTGATGAGTTGCTCGACCGGCGCCACGAAGATACCGATGTAGAGGGCATATATCGCCAGATCGATCAGATCGAGCGAGCCCGTTGCGATGAGATAACCGCCGAAGACGATGGTGACGGTGTACAACGTGCCGATGAACAGCGAGTTGACCGCATGAAACGATCCCATGAAACGATAGGTGCGCTCCTTGGTATCGACGAAGCGGGCGTTGCTGTGGTCGAACTTGTCGAGCTCCATCTGCTCGTTGCCGAAGGACTTGACCACGCGTATGCCTCCGAGCGAATCCTGGAGACGCGAGTTGATGTCGGCCATACGCCTGCGGTTCTCGGTAAAGACCGTTCGATTGCGATAGTTGCGCCAAAACGAATAGGCGGCCATCACGATCGTCACCACGAGCATAACCGCGGTGAGCGGCACGTTGACGAAAAACAGCAGCGCAAAGGATCCACATATCTTAAGAATGCAGATGAACAGGTTCTCCGGCCCGTGATGGGCGAGCTCGGAGATGTCGAAGAGGTCGCTTACCAACCTGCTCATCATCTGACCGGTATTATTGCGGTCGTAATACGAAAAGCTCAAGCGTTGATACTGCCCGAACAGGTCCTTGCGCATGTCCGCCTCCATACGCGCACCCATGATATGCCCCCAGCTGGTGATGAAGTACTGGCATCCCAGGCGAACCACATACATGGCAACCAGCAGCAGCGCTATCCACCAGAGCGAATTGATGATGATGTCGGCGGCGTTGTAAAAGTAGTCTTTGGTAAAGAAGCTGAGCAGCTGCGGAAAGGCCAGGTCGATGGCGGCAAGGAGAGACGCACAGAACAGGTCCAGGAACAGCAGGCCTTTATACGGCCGGTAATAACCCGCAAAGCGTGCGAGAACCGTGCGCGCAGAGAGATGCCGCTCCGTTTCGTCCCTATCGTTTTCTCGCCTACCCACGTCGCTCTCCTTAAAAGTTGCCCACCTTACACCCGGATGACCCGGACCACCGAACAAACGTCCAGTTTATACAACGTGATTGCAAATCATAGGAATGTCATCAAGGTGGAATCGAAGAGTTAACATAACCGATACTTGATACAATAACCGGACGTTTGAATTCGAAAAGCGACGGTTGTGATACGAAGAGGTGGCCTATGAGATTTATACCCGTTTGTACGGATGCCGGGATCGAAACGCTTGCGGGCATCGCTGCGAGCATATGGCGCGAGTACTGGCCCGACCGCATCGGTGCCGACCAAACCGAGTACATGGTAGAGAAGTACCAGAGTAGACGGGCCCTAACCGAAGCGATTCGTGAGGAGGGCTACTGCTACCTCCTCATGAAACACGACGGCGTGACGCTCGGTTACCTCGGCATCCGGCCCGAAGAACAGACGGGCAGGCTCTTCCTCTCAAAAATCTACCTTTACGCAGATGAACGTGGCAAAGGATACTCTTCGGAGGCTATGCGATTTCTCGTACAGCTTTGCGAGAGCAACGGGCTTACTTCCATCTACCTGACGGTGAACAAGCACAACGACCCGGCGATACGTGCCTACAAAGCCACTGGCTTTAAGATCGTGGACTCTGTGGAAACAGACATCGGCAGCGGCTTTATCATGGACGACTACATCATGGAAAAAGACGTGAGCGACGCCCGGTTCGCGTAACTCCGCATAAAAACGTTTGCGCTATCGACGGATCGGAAGCCCTCTACCTTGCAGCGGACAGCGTGAGCTCCTCCTGACCGGACACCCAACCTGCGGGAATCTCGCTGTCGGCATGACAGCTAGAGCAGTACATGACCGAAGAACGATGTGCCTTGTGGCAGGTGCCGCAGTCGAACTCCTGATGCTGGGCCACGTGCGGATTGCGACTGAGGTGGGCGGTGGTGGCCTCCAGGTCTGCCCTCGTCTTTATCACCGTGCCATCGCTTGCCAGATGGTGACAGCTGTCGTTGAGGCAAAACTCGTCGGCCGTAGCCCCTCGGGCTGCGGTGAGGTCGGTGAGCGTGTGCTCCTCAAGCGGAAAGACGTAGTCCCCACTCACCCACTTGATACCCTCGTTGATCTGCTCTCCGATGGTGGGCTCGTGGCAGTTGAGGCAGGTTTTACCGTGGGCGTTATGGGTTACCGAGAGCATGCCACTGGTGTTTTCCACCGCGTTACCCCACTTGTCCGTGCCCGCCACGCCGGGTTCGGATTCGAAGGTGGCGAGGTATGCATCCATAGGTGTGTGGCAGATGGCCCCGCAAAAAGCGGGCTGCTCGTGCCATATGAAACCGCCTATACCCGCGGCCACAACCACTATCAGTGCGCCTGTGACTATCGGCCACTTCTTTATTTTGCGCTTCGGCTTCGCGCTGCCTGATTCTTCGGGCGAGTTCACACCGTCTTGCAGCGTTTCTTCAACCACGATGTGTTTCGATCCGGCCTCGGCCTCGTCGTGTAGCTTTCTGTCGTTCATACCGATCCTCCTCCAAATCGATCAGTTGGTCTTCTTGTGTGTCTTACGCACCGGCGGCGTGCGCGCCGGCGTAACGTCCCGAGGTGTAGGACCAATTGAGCCCGCAACCACCGGACGGATAATCTTCGTAGATAAACGTACCGCTGCTGACCTCGCCGATCGCATAAAGATTCGCAATCGGGTCACCTTTGGTGTCGAGCGCCTGGAAGTTCGTGTTCACGCGATAACCGCCGAAACTTCCGTGTGTGCACACCCCTAGTGTCAGCAGGTAGAACGGGGCCTTGGTGATCGGCGTGAGCAATCGGGCGCTCTTGCCGAACTGACTATCGCTGCCCGTGGCAACCAGGGCATTGTATGCACTCAGGGATTCCTCGGCCGCCGCACCGTCGATTTTAAGCGCCTGGGCGGCGGCGGCAACCGTATCGCCCTTTGCGAAGATCCCCATCTCCATGCCTAAGTCGAACTGGTTTCTAAGTTGGGCGTCCAGAGCGTCGACCATCGCCTGGTCATAGACCGCATAAAAGTCCTGATTGGGAAAATGCGCGACCTGATAGTAGATGTCATGGGTTTGGCCACCCTCGTTGACGAAGCGCTTGCCGCTCGCGTCCACCCAAAGCGCCTTCGTGTTGATCAGCTTGGACTGACCGGCGGAGACGGCACAGGCTAAAATGCCGTTGGTTCCTCCGTGCCCGATATAGTCGGCACCGATGTCGAGGCCCATCGCAAGCCCTTCACCCGTGCAGCCCAAACCGACCTCCGTATAAACACCCTTGTAATCGGGGCAATATTGATCGATCATCTCGGCGTTGCGGCAAAATCCACCCGAAGCCATGATGACTTTGCCCGCACGATACTCCACATACTCCCCGGCGTGGTTTTTGGCGACAACACCCACGACGGCGTTGCTTCCGTCGGTGACGAGGGATGATGCCGTGGTGAGAAAATGAAACTCCACCCCGTTTTTTTGCGCCAGACCCTCCACAGCGTTCAAGGCGACCGTGGCGTTGGAATCGAGGTTATGACCGCGGGGCACCGTATCGGTTCCCTTGATCGAGACGGTACTGACAAAGGGAACTCCCAGCTCCCCGCTTAACCAGTCGATGGTTTCTCCGAAGTGATCGGCACAGAACTTCTGGATCTCAAAATCGAGTTTGTCGCCACCACGGGCGAGAAAGTATTCCAGCAAACCCTGCGGAGAATCCTGTATGCCTGCGGCCTGCTGCAACTTCGTCCCGGCGCCGTAGAGCGTGCCGAGGGCAAGTGAGCTCGACCCGTTGAGCGCGTTGAGCTTTTCGATCAGCGCGACGCCATCCATGCGCACACCGTCCAGCGCGGCCGGGATGCCTT
>DOMT01000174.1:1459-2992 GCA_003509825.1 Coriobacteriia bacterium | reverse complement strand
TGGCGCGCCTGGCAGGAATCGAACCTGCAACCTTCAGATTAGAAGTCTACTGCTCTATCCGTTGAGCTACGGGCGCGCATTTTTCGAGAAACGCTATCGGCAAGCTGCGAAAACGCAAAGTCGCTGATAGACTGAGGTATTGTACCATAAATTAAAAAGCTGCGAAAAGCCTCTCAAAAGCTTGAAATATCAAGCGATTTCCAGTAGTGTACTTTAGGTTCATTTTTGATGCGGCAGTAGTTCAATTGGTAGAGCATCAGCCTTCCAAGCTGATTGTTGCGGGTTCGAGTCCCGTCTGCCGCTCCACGTCGCAGTTGACTGCGCTGAAATTTCGAAACCGCTCCTTTTCCCAAAAGAATTCGCTTCGCTCATAGGTCATTTTCGGGGTGCCCCGATCCATCCTATTGCATACGTTCCGTGGGTTTTCCTATCGGGGTCTGCTGGATTGTCGGGCGGGGACTCCAAATCAACGATATCGTCGACGTCATGATCCTGCATGCCGGTCTTTTGATTCTCGGAAGTGTGTGCCTCACCCTCATCGTAGGTTTCATCCCCACCGAGATGGCGGCACGCAAGGATCTCGTAGAGGGGATCCCGTAGAGGCTTTGAGATCGGAGTGGTGTAGCTGAAAGAATCGCGCAACGACACACTCGGATCGACGCGGCTGTTCGATCACCCCGCAGCGGGAATCTCCCGGCACGGTCCGTAGGGAACCCGGGAAGATTCCCGCTGCGTCAAGGCAATGGGATTCTATAGCTTGGCAAAAGCTCCGAGCTGTAGGTACGGCAGGACTTCTCCGCTTTCCGATGTGTCTTCGACGATGCGATAATACGCCAATATCCGGCTGCCCGGCTGGGGCAAAACCTCACCGTAGGCGGGATAATACATAATGGAGGCCGAACCGCCGTCGGACGTACGCACATGCAACTCCACATCCACGGCGCTCGGACGTTGCACCACATCGACCAGCTCTTCTTCAAGGGCTACGATCTTGCCCACGTAATTACTCCATGCACCGCCGGCATAGGAAACGGCCTCGGCGGCATATTTGTCGATACGCGCCTGAACGTCTTCGAGCCTCAGCCCATCACGAAACTCCCCTTCATAAAACACATGAACACCACCGACATATATCGTCCCGTTTACCAGACGATCGTTTTTAAACGTCCCTTCGTATACTTTTCTGTCGCCATGCTTCCAAAGACCTTCGCCCTCGAAGTGGCCCTCGTTCCATCCACCCGTGTATGATCTCGGTTTTCCCGATGTGCCGGTGGTTAAAAACTCCCCTTGTCCCTGCGGCAGATCGTTGAGCATCCCGCCGCTGTACGACCCCGTATAGGAACCGCTCCCGATATTCAGTTGCAGGGTGAGTTCCTGATTTTCCACCTGCTCGGGGGTTGGAGGTGTCGGCTCCGGTGTGGCTTCGGACTCCGTTGTGCCTCCATCCACCAAAGCGTTCGACGCAGGCTCGTTTTCGGGCGTTGTGCCACACCCGCTTAAGCCGAGAACCATCAGAACCGTCAGCGCAATAAG
>DOMT01000174.1:175-1397 GCA_003509825.1 Coriobacteriia bacterium | reverse complement strand
TCTATTGGGATAATTTACATAAAATATCCCATGCTATGTAAGTATCTAGCAAATGTATGCAAGTTTCAACGGGTTTGGCGCGAAATATCGCCCGGCGGGATACCCGGGACGTGTATGGGAGTAGGCGGTAACACTCCTCTTCTCCATGAAGGCGCTCGATCGCCCTTCTGCAAAGAAGTGCAGGGCGATGACATGCGTGCGTGATGATCCTGAATATCGGCGCGATATGAGCTATCATAGTATTAAATATCCAGGGGAGTAAGGCTGGCTAACCGTATGATGCAGAATCCGGAAATCGAATATGAGCTTAAGCGGGAATCGGTCTCGCATACATGGCCCGAGTTGCCCGTCGATGGGGTGAGACTTACCCATGACGGGCTGATCAGGGTTAGGAAGACACGGCACAAAAAACCACTCAAGGTGCTCAAGATTACCGCTGTCGCGCTGGCCGCCGCTGTTTTGCTTGTCGTCGGCTTTGCCGCCCGGTACTACTTTTCACTGGCGGACAACCTCTCCTACAAAGGCGATACCGCCGAGCTTAAAGCGGCGCTCACCGCACCCGAGGAGGGCTATCCCGAGCCGTTTTACGTGTTGGTCATCGGCTCCGACAAGTGGCATGAGTACACCGCGCGTAGCGATGTCATGATGCTGCTACGTATCGATTTAGAAAAGGCTACGGTCACCATGGTCACCGTGCCGCGTGATACCAATTACCAGGTGGACGGGCAGCTACTCAAGCTCAACTCCACCTATGAGACCGGCGGCGAGGTTGCCTGTATCCGGGCCGTGTCCGCGCTTACCGGTGTGCCGATATCACATTATGTGGAGGTCGGCTTCGACCAGCTGGCCTCGGTGGTCGACTCACTCGGTGGCATCCTGGTCGATGTGCCCTATGCGATCGACTACACGGTGTATACCGGGGATCAACCCACCGTGCACGTGGACGCCGGGCCACAGTTGCTCGATGGCGAAAAAGCGGTCGCCCTTGCGCGTGAGCGCGTTTTNNACATCCGTGCGATGATGATCGCGATGATCAAGCAGGTGCTCGAGTCGTCCGTCGGCGAACTGCCGGGCAACGTGCAAACCCTGGCATCCCTGGTGACCACCGATATTCCCATGAATACCATTCTCGACTGGGCGATGAAGCTCTACGGCAACCCCGTCACCCTCTACTCCTGCACCGGCCCCTATGAAGGCGAGATCAACGAGGAGAGCGGCGGGG
>DOMT01000174.1:0-129 GCA_003509825.1 Coriobacteriia bacterium | reverse complement strand
CTCGGCGGGCTGCAGCTCAACGATCTCGCAGTGGTTGAAACGCAGGCTTCCGAGGCGCAACCGACGGAGACGGAAGTGGTTTTACAGCAAACTCCCGAATAGTCGCCACAAAAAAGATGATGCAGGTCG
>DOMT01000138.1 GCA_003509825.1 Coriobacteriia bacterium | reverse complement strand
TCTCCCAGCTGAGCTACATCCCCGTGGAATCGCTAAGGCGATTTTCGAGCGGTAGACATTCTATCACAACATGTTGCGACTTGGTTTGACGTATTGACAAGCCTTTGGACTTCTCTGTATAGTGTCGGATTACAACTGAATACCTCAAACCGATGAAGCGAAAGTCAAGCCATCATGAGCACTCACAGAGAGCGGGCGCAGCTGGGATTCCCGCAGAAAGCTAGTTGGTAAATGGTTCGCCGAGGGAAAGGGGAAAGGATCGTCTCGATCCGAGTATCCGGACCGTGAGCCTGCGTTAATGGCAGAAAATGTGATGGCATTTTCGTGAGAGGGTTTCTTAGAGAAGCCAATAAAGGTGGCACCGCAGGTACAAAAGACCTGTCCTTTTGATAAGGACAGGTCTTTTTTTATCGGTGTCGGCCAAGGCTTACAGGATCCTCACTCGAGTTCCGTGCCACAACCGAAACATCCCGGGGACGGGAACAATCAAGCGGCGAGGTGCCGCAGGAAAGGAAAGAGTGAGAACGATGACTGAAACGAACAACAGGGAAGCAGCATTCGAAGCAACGCCGCAGGGCGTAGCGACACGAGAGGGCAAACGCGAGTTGGCGCCGGACTCCGGGAGCACGGGCAAGCGTGAGCTGAAAGGCACGAAGAATAAGGGGCTTGATATCTCGGCGCTCATTTTGGTAGCGGTGCTCTTGGCGGCCGGCGCGGTATTGAAGATGACCGTCGGCACCGTCGTGAACTTCTTCGGTATGAAACCGAACTTCATCATCGCCATGTATTGTCTGGCCATTTTGCTGGTGCGTCCACGCATCTATCAGGCCGCGATCATCGGGTTGATCGCCGGCGGCATCTGCCAACTGCTACCGGGCACCCCCTATATCAATTTCATCTCCGAACTACTCGGCGCTTTGACGATGGTGCTTTTGATCCTCATCCCCATGAAGATCGGAAAACTCAACCTCCGACCCGTAGTTTACACCTTTTTGTCCACGGTGATATCGGGTGGCAGCTTCACCTTATGCCTCTTCATCTTCCTCGGTGCCGACGCTTCCAGTCTCGTGGCCTATGTGCCGATCGTGCTCACCACGGCACTCATCAACAGCATCATCGTGCAGATTCTCTANNCGTTGTGCAAGGTACTCAAGAAAGACAGCCCGGAAGCGGCGTTGTCATAGGACTTTGGCAGACGAGAGGAACTACGATGGCGGATTCGAACACGGCTATGATTCACGTCGACGCGGTGAGTTTCACCTACAAAGGTGCGACGCGGGTCGCACTCGACAAACTGACCTTGACCGTGGAGACAGGTGACTTCCTGGGTATCATCGGTCCTTCGGGTGCGGGCAAATCGACGCTGCTCTATTGCATGAACGGCGTCATCCCCCACTACTACAAGGGCGACTTCTACGGGGCGGTATCGCTTGGGGGCAGCGACACCTTCGAGGCGAGCCTCACCGACCTGGCCCACATCGCCGCAACGGTGTTTCAGGACATCGACGCGCAGATGGTGGCTTCGGTGGTGGAAGACGAGATGCTCTTCGGGCTGGAAAACTTCGGCGTGGCAAAGGAGGAGATCGCCTCGCGGGTCACTCAGGCGCTCGAGCAGGTGGGCNNCCGCACCATCGCCTCACTTTCGGGTGGACAGAAGCAAAAGGTCGCCGTGGCAGCCGTTTTAGCACTCCAGCCGAAAGTTCTGCTCTTAGATGAACCCACCGGTGCGCTCGATCCCGTGGGCTCCGAGCAGATATTCGCACTGTTGCGCGAGCTTAACGAACAGCACAACATCACCGTCGTCGTGGTGGAGCAAAAGATCGGCCTGCTGGCAAAATACTGCTCCAAGCTCGCCGTCATCTCCAAAGGACGACTGCGCTACCACGACAACGTGCGCGAGGTGCTGCGCAATGCCGACGAACTGCTCACCATCGGCGTAAACGTCCCCCGCGTCACCACGCTTTCGGCATGCATGGCCGCGCAGGGATACCGAGTCACCGATTATGCGGTTACTGTGGAAGAGGCCCGGGTTATGGTGCAGCAGGTAATCGCATGAGTGCCTTGTTGGAGTTTGACGGCGTCTGCTTTTCCTACGGCCGCAAAAGCGACGAGGCCGGATTTGTGTGCGACCTGAACTTTTCCATCGATAAAGGCGAGTACGTCGCCATCATCGGCGGCAACGGTGCCGGCAAAACCACGACCTCCAAACTCATAAACGGCCTACTCAAACCCTCCGAGGGGCGGGTGACGGTGGACGGCCTCACGACAACCGACCATGCGGTGAGCAAACTCGCCAAAAAGGTGGGCATGCTGTTTCAGGACCCTGATCGGCAGATATGCAAGAACACGGTGCGCGAGGAGCTGGCATTCGGCTTGGAGATACGGGGGCTTGCGGCCGATGAGATCAAGTCCCGCGTCGATGAGGTCGTGAGCGACTTCGGATTTGCGCCGGGAGCCTCTCCCTTCACCCTTTCGCGCGGCGAGCGCCAGATGTTGGCCTTGGCATCCGTCGTGATCTGTGACCCGGAAATCCTGGTACTGGACGAACCTACCACCGGCCTCGATTACCGCGAGTGCATGCACATCATGGAGCGCACCCGGGTGCTGAACGAAAAGGGTACGACGGTGATCATGATCTGCCACGACATGGAGGTGGTGTTGGACTTCGCCGAGCGGATCATTGTGATGGCACAGGGACGCATCATCGCCGACGGAGACAGCGCCGGGATTTTCCGCGACGAGGATGTCATGCGCAAGGCTTCGGTATTGCCACCGATGATGATCGATCTGTCGCTACGTTTGTCGGAGAGGGCCGACCTGAAAGACCGATTCGGCGGGTTTTCCTCAGTCGACGAACTACTCGAAATTCTGGCGAAAAGCACGTCGGCGAGAGCGAGGTCGTAATGGCAGGTTTACTCGACTACAGCGCAGGCACGACGATTCTCCATCGCCTGCACCCGCTCGCCAAGGTTTTTCTGGCCCTCGGTATCTGCGTAGCCGCCTTCCTTTGCAAAAACCTCATCGTGCTCGTTTGCCTTTTGGCCTTCGCCATCAGCTTGGGCCTGATCGGCGGCATATACCGCAAAACCGCGAAGCTGGTGCTCGGACTGCTCGGTATCGCCGTTTTTCTCTTCATCCTGCAGGTGCTCTTTATCCGCTCCGGCACTCCGGTTTTACTGTTTATCACCGACAACGGGCTGATGACCGCATCGTTCGTGGTGCTCCGCCTGATGACGGCAACCATCCCCCTGGCGCTGCTCCTGGTGCTCACACAGCTCAACGACCTCTCCAATTCGTTGGTAAAGATACTGCACCTACCTTACCGCTATGCCTTCACGATCACCACGGCACTGAGATTCATACCGGTGTTCACCGACGAGATGTCTTTGATCATGGAATCCCAAACCGCCCGCGGCGTGAACTTCGACACCAAAAATCCCGTACGCAAAATCCGCTTGATGATACCGCTCTGCGTGCCGCTTTTGGTCACCTCGGTCGGACGCATCGAGCAGGCGGCGATGGCGGCGGAGATCCGCGGTTTCTATCTGCGCACCCGTAGCTCGGGCAGTAAGGATTATGCCTTCAGGCCCCTCGATGCCACGGTCGTTGCCGTGGTAGCCGCACTCATTCTCGTGGCGGTGTTGTTGTAGCGCAGGTGCATCGATAGTCTCAAAGAGAAACCTTTCGCCCATCGATTACCGTTGTCCACCGCAAGGTGAGGTTGTACCCTCACCCATCGATGCCGACGGAAGCAGAGCCTCTCCTATTTTTTATATGCCGAGCGGGGGTGGGCCTGGTTATGGGCGTTTTTGAGGTGCCCTACCGATAGGTGGGTGTATATCTGTGTGGTGGAAAGCGATGAGTGCCCGAGCATCTCCTGAACGCTGCGCAGGTCGGCGCCATGCTCCAAAAGATCGGTTGCAAAGGAATGACGCAGGTCGTGCGGCGAGAAGTTTTCATCGAGCCCTGCGGCGGCAAGAACGCCCTTAAACATCTTGCGCATGCGGTCAGCGCTCATCGCTGTGCCGCGTGTGGAGAGAAAAAACGCCGAAGTCGCTATCTTCGAGGCTTTCGCCAACTCGGGGCGGGCCAGGGCCAGATACTCGTGGAGGGTGCGCAGGGCCAGTTTGTGCAGCGGGATGCTTCGCTGCTTGGAGCCTTTTCCCATGACGGTCACCTGCATGCGGGCGAAGTCTACATCGCTTACCGTAAGCCCCGCAATCTCCGAGATACGCGCACCGCACGCATAGATGAGCTCGATGATGGCCTGATTCCTCAGTCCTGCCGGAGTGCTCGTGTCGCTTACGGAAAGCAACCTACCCACGTCTTCCGAAACCAGCGTGACCGGTAGGCGTTTGGAAAGCTTGGGACCCGATACCGTATCGAGCAGGTTGGAATCGATCAACTTATTCTCATCCAGCCAGGCATAAAAACTCTTGATGGCCGAAAGGCGGCGGTTGATGGTTTTGCGGGAATAACGGGCGCGTTCCAAATCGGAGAGATAGGCCCTGATTTTCCGTTGTGAAATCTCCGTATAACCGATGCGCTCACGTTCCAGCCACGAAATCAGGTCGTTCAAGTCCGTCTCGTAGGCACGCACGGTGTGCTCGGAGAGGTTGCGCTCCACGCGCAAACCGGTAAGAAATGAGTTCTTCAATGTTTGGATATCGATCATCTATCGTTGTCTATCTTCGTCTCTTCGGACCGTTGCCTCCAGCGCTTTCTATGGTACCAAAAACGGCACCTCGTACGAGGGGAGAAACTTCAGATGGACATGGGCGGTCTTGAATCCTTCGATCGCCTCACGCGAGCGCTTGCTGTAAGCTGCATAACGCTCTTTCTTTTTCATCCTCGTGCCTGCAAGCGGCTTGATGATTCCGTAATTCACGTGCATCGGCTGATAGTCGGCCACATCCGGATCCGTCGCGTAATGAAAGAGGGCACCGGCCAACGTCTCTTCGGGCAGCTCCACCTGCCCTCGTCCGATCAACTCCGAATAGGTATTGAGGGCTGCGAGCAGGCCGCTTGCTATGGCCTCCGCATAACCCTCCGTANNAGGTTTGCTTTGAGCGCAAAGCTTTTGTCGAGAACGGCAGGTGAATTGATGAAGGTGTTTCGATGCATGACGCCGAAACGCGAAAACACCGCGTGTTCCAATCCCGGTATCATCCTGAAGATGCGTTCCTGTTCGCCGAAGGTCAAATTGGTCTGAAAGCCCACCAGGTTGTAAGCGGTCTTATTGGCATTCTCGGCTCTGAGCTGGATANNCAGGGTCGGTGCCCGGTGGCGGGATCGATAAGGCCCACGGGTTTGAGTGCCCCGTGGCGCAAGGTGTCCACGCCGTGGCGGGCCACCTCCTCGACAGGTTGGCAGGCCTGGAACAGATCCTTGGTTTCAAAATCCTTGGGGATGGTTCTCTTGCCGTTTACAAGCTCCTCGATCAGCCCCTCGTACTGCTCTTTGTCCAGCGCGGCGTTGATGTAATCCGATCCACTTTTATCGTAGCGCGATTGGGAAAACAAGCGCTCGAAATCAAGCGAGGCGGCCTCGACGATGGGCGCGGCGGCATCATAGAATGCCAAGCTACCCTGCCCGATCTTGTCGACGAGCCCTTGCTCCAATCCTCTGGAGGTCAAAGGGCCCGTTGCAATGATGCAGGGTGTGTCGGAATCGCAAAGCGCCTTAATATCCGTGTATTCGGTGCGGATGATCTCGATGTTTTCGTGAGCCTCCAGCTTTGCCGTCACCCTCTCGGCGAAGGCCTCCCTGTCAACCGCCAGCGCCCCGCCGGCGGGTACGCGGGTATCCAGTGCACATTTGAGCACCATCGATCCCAAGGTGGACAGCTCATACTTGAGCGCACCCGAAGCCGATGTGGAGTCCAGACTCTTAAGCGAATTCGAACAGACAAGCTCCGCCAGCGCGGCGGTCTTGTGCACCACGGTTTGCGTTTCTGGTCGCATCTCATAGAGTCGCACATAAACACCACGCTCTGCCAGCTGCCACGCCGCTTCCGAACCCGCCAATCCCCCACCGATCACCGTCACCGGGGCTTTTACATTTTCCAACACATCCACCTTTTCATTTCTCGTATGTCTCTACGACGGCTCACGCACCGTCGACCGGAGTCGCATATCTTCCGTCCCGCAGACGGACGATCAAGCCGACGAACTCCATCGCCGAAAGAAACCGGATCACCTGGGTCACGTCATCGCCGCAAACACCCAACAAACCCTCCGCGGTTCGAGGTTCCTGACGCAAAACGTCCAAAACCCGCTTCTGTTTTTCATCCGCCGGATTATCCGGCTGCGCACCGGATGTCGCGTTTTCAACTTGGGACACAATGGTATCAAACCCCGGCAACCTTTCGGTGACGATACCGCCGAAGAGTTGGTGGAGCGAATCACAAAAACTCACGTCATCGATTATCGGAATCGCCCCCTGCGCTATCAGCGCATTCGCCCCTTTGGATTCTTTCGCGAATATCGATCCGGGAATCGACAGCACCTCCTTGCCCTGAGACAAGGTCGCATCGGCGGTCGAAAAGGTGCCGCTCGGCAAGCCCGCCTCGACGATCAGTGTCGTTTGCGCCAGACCGGCGATGATGCGGTTGCGCTTCTTGAAGCCCCATCGGGTGGGAGGCGAGCCCCAGGGGGCCTCCGACACTAAGGTACCCCCCGCCTCGAGCACCTCCTCGAACAAAGCAAACGCACGTGCGGGATAAACCACATCGGCACCGCACCCCAGCACCACGATCGTTTTCCCTCCGGCAGCCAGAGCGCCGGTATGCGCCGCCTGATCACAACCTATCGCCCCACCTGAAACGACGACGATGTCATGGGTCGCCGCCAACTTGGCGAAGCGCCCCGCACAGTTGAGCCCATAAGGCGTCGCCTTACGTGCCCCCACGATGGCCAAAGACGGCTTGGTGAGATTGGAGACCTCCCCTACGACGAACAGCTGCTTGGGTGGCGACTCAACATGGTTGAGTCCCGAAGGAAAGAGCGAGCTGGTGTTTTTAACCACCGAGCGCACTCCCGTCATAATCGTCTTCACACTCATGAACGCACCGTCTCCAAATCCTTTTTCCTGAAACTGACCGCCTCCAANNATGGTTCTTGCTACCGAAAGCGTGCACATGATGCCCCGACCGCTCAGACTGTAGCGCTCCGCAACCGTCTCCAAAAACGCCCGCTCTCTACGTCCAAGGTGGCAAGACACCAGCAATGCGGCGCCGGCACCTGCAGGTGGAGAACCCGCTTCCACCGTTGCCGCGATAACCGGATCCCCGGAGGCAGCCGCCTTAGCCGGAAGCCCACCGCCGACAGCGCCGATAACGCGCTCCGCCCTCGAATCCGCACCCGTCGAATCCCACTCCACAGCCCTTCGCCATGCAGCGAACTCCCTTGCCCTGAGAACCCCCTCCCGCAGCGTCGCCGAGGAAACACCTTTGCCGGTGTCGAGCACGTGGCCGG
>DOMT01000020.1:579-3703 GCA_003509825.1 Coriobacteriia bacterium | reverse complement strand
AAGGCCATCGGTGGTTTCTTCCAGGGACGCTTTGCCTTCGGTGAGGACGAAAAGGCTGCGGACAAGCGTAGACGTGCCGAGGAGATGGTCGCAGGCACCGGCATCGACCTCGACGGCGTGCTTGAGATGGATGCGCTCGTTTCCTCCGATGAGGCGGTGTTCATCGCCTGCGGCGTCACCGACGGCGAGATGGTGGAGGGCGTGCGTACCTATGAAGGCGGCTCCGTCTCAACCCACTCCATCGTCATGAACTCCGCCGACAAAACCGTACGTTTCGTCAAAAACATCCGTCGCGGCGAATCGGGCGTTATCAGGTTTTAGTCGCACATGCTGCATGAACTCATACTCGATCAACTGCTGCCCGACTCTTCGGTCGGGCAGCGGGCGCTACTCGTCTCGGGGTCACCGAAGCGGGTTTCGCCTGCCGTCGTGCGCAGCTTGGCGCACTATGCGGACTTCATCGTTGCGGTGGATTCCGGCGCAGAGCTGCTTGTGGCCGCCGATGTGGTGCCCGATCTGCTGCTCGGCGACTTCGACTCAATCGATGGGGGNNCTCCCTTCTAGCCGCCGGTGTGCGCACGGAGGTCCACGACGCCTACAAAGACGCAACCGACACCGAGCTGGCGCTGCGATCGGCGGCTCTGCAAGGCTATGACTCGATTTTTGCCACCAACGTCTTAGGGGGACGTCTCGATCACGAAGTCGCCGCCCTCGGATGTCTCGCCGAAAAGGCGAAGAGTGCAAAGCAAGTGATCATCGCGGAGGAGGACGAACTCTGCATCATCCTCGACGCCGGTAAATCGGGCCGTAGCCTGAACTTCGACTTCAGCAAAGAAGTGCCGAGCTACATCTCGCTCGTACCCTGGGCGGGCAACGCGGAGGTCTCGATTCACGGAGTGGAATGGGAGCTCGACCGAGCCACCCTCTCTCCCGCAAGCTCCCTGGGAATCTCCAACGAACCCCGCAAAGCCGAGATGGATATCACCGTCCACAAGGGCACCGTATTGGTTATGCTACAAGGGTAGATATACCTTAATTGTAAACAATGATATAATCCATAATGCCTAAGCTATCAGTTCCCCTTTTTGGGGAAACAACCAAAGCTCTCACAGGAGGGCTTCCGTCCTTTTGGGTCTTGATTGTTGATGCCCTGATAGGTTAGGCGACCGTAGGTGGAGGCCCTCCTTCCAAAGGCCGGGGCGATGGGGATACAGTCAAATAAAATCACGCCTCTTTAATCCTCCTACCGATGGGTTGTTGCTAACCAATGGTTGTGCGTATGGAGGAGGATGTTATGGATGAATATCGGAAATCCCGCCAAAGTCTGAAGACTTGGGATAGTGTCGCCCTATTGATTTTTCTGGTGATAGTCATCTTTGCCGAACTGGCTTTGTTTGTGAGTATGGGCGCGAGCATGATGTACTCAGGATTTAGAAATGGTCCGGCCATACTTGTTTGGATCAGTAGCATGGTGCTTGTTCTAATTGTTGCCTTTGTTTGGTATGTAGCGGTAATAATTCTCTGTAGTGTCACAAAGTCAAAGGGTGCGCACGCCGAAGGGCTCAGGCTTGCCGGCTTGGTTGCGTCTCCGATAGTTCTTGCCCTCATTGTAATTGCAATGCCGGATAAAAGTTTGAATACCGGCTACTCAAGCTCTTCAGCTCCAACTGCTGTGTCATCCAAGGATTCAGCGACTCCGGCCGATACCCAGTCTCCTATGGCTCCGATTGTCACCAATATTCCCATGCAATAGTTTCCCTACGATTGGTAATGCATTCTCGAGTTTACTTTTGTGAGTGCGGATGGTTTGATAGGAGCTTGGAGTGGAGTCGATACTGTGTTATTCCACCATCGGTTTTTTGGGAATCGCGCTTGTTGCCTACTGGTCTTTTGCCGGTAAAAAGCGCGAACAGGAAGAAGCTGCGCGTGAGCGGGAAGAAGCTGCGCGTGCCCTTAAGGCCGGAATCAGAGAGATCGATGTGATGACGGGCATTGAGTTCGAGAAGTATTTAGCCGTGGTGTTCCAACAGATGGGCTATGTGGTTACACGAACGCCGGGTTCGAATGATTTCGGCATAGACCTGTTGCTCACAGGCGCTGGAAAGAGAATTGCGGTTCAGGCAAAACGTCATTCGAACAAGGTCGGTAGCGGGGCAGTGCAAAAATCCGTCGGTGGCAAACAGTTTTATAATGCCGATGAATGTTGGGTGGTCACCAATAGTCATTTCACACCCGNNATTCGCACGGGAAACCGGAGTTTCGTTGCTTGACAGAGAGTGGATTATCAAAGTGGCGAACGCCTTTAATGTAAGTGGCAAGGATTTTGTGCGTGATTAATCCGTGGGTTTTTATGGATAAGTGCTCAATTCACGCGAAAATCATGCGAATGTCGCCAAGACAGCTCTCTGAAAGCTAAGATATGGCGACGTTCGCATGATTTAGCCAAAGAATGGGACCGGAAAAAAAGATTCTGGATGCAGTCAGCTCACCCTCCGCTGCTCCGACGGAGGAAACCGTTGCCGTAGCGAATCGGTATATCTGAGAGGATTTCTTTTCTTACGGGTGATTTCTTGACACCTGATACTCTAAACTCTGCGAATGATATCCGCGGGGGCCTCACGCGTAGGCGCGACGAGCAAGACGGCTGGGAGTCATTTCCTGCGGTTTGACGCAGAGCGCTCCGCGTGTTTGGTCGTCGGATAAGGCAAATCCCCCTCCGTGTGGGGTGGAGATTAAACTGGGAGATGCATGGAAACCACAACGGATACTGCAAATAAAGAATCGGGGCTCAGAGCCTTTCTCAAGCGCAAGGACATCGTCTTCAGCGTTCAGCGCTATGCTTACGATGCCTTCTCGGCGCTGGCACTGGGGCTGTTCGCCTCGCTGCTTATCGGCACGATTCTGGACACGGCCGGAACGCTTTCCGGCGCGACCTTTCTCAAGGAGGCCGGCACTTTCGCCAAATCGGCGGCGGGCGCGGCGATGGCCGTAGCCGTCGGTTATGCCCTCAAAACACCGCCGCTCGTGCTGTTCTCCCTGGCTGCGGTGGGAATGGCCACCAATGACCTGGGAAAGGCGGGCGGCCCGCTCGCGGTGTTCTTCATCGCTATCATTACCGCAGAGG
>DOMT01000020.1:282-552 GCA_003509825.1 Coriobacteriia bacterium | reverse complement strand
CGCGGCCTGGGTGCTCGCGCCCCCCATCGGGAGCGGAGCGGCATGGCTCGGCAATCTGGTGATGCAGGCAACCGTACTACAACCCCTGTTCATGGGTGCGATCGTCGGGTTGGCGATCGGCGTGGCTCTCACGCTGCCTATCTCATCGGCGGCGATTTGCGCTGCGCTCGGGCTTGCAGGTTTGGCCGGGGGGGCGGCACTTGCCGGCTGCTGTGCCCAGATGGTCGGCTTTGCCGTCATCAGTTTCAAAGAGAATCGCTGGGGCGGACT
>DOMT01000020.1:0-206 GCA_003509825.1 Coriobacteriia bacterium | reverse complement strand
GCTTCTCGATGGACGGCCCTGCAATCGCCTCCGGTATGGGTACTTGCGGCCTCGTCGGCCCGCTCGGTGTCTACACCGGCTGGGTGAGTGGCATCGAAGCCGGCCTACGCTCGGAGATCATGTGGTTCGACTGGCTGTTCATGCTGCTGATCTGCCTGGTGATCCCGGTGGTCGTCAGCCTGGCGGTAGCGATACCGCTCAGACGC
>DOMT01000105.1 GCA_003509825.1 Coriobacteriia bacterium | reverse complement strand
ACGGTCATCATCGATGCGCTCGTCATCCATCAGGCCGGTTTCGTCGATGAGTCCCTCGCCGACCAGGGCGGCCATCAGGTCGAGAATGCCGGAGCCGCAGATACTTACGGGCGCAGCGGCACCGATGGTTTGCAGGTCCCAGGCGCCGTCAACGTAATTTACGATGGAAATCGCACCACGCGTGCTGCCCGATCCACACTCGATGTTGCCTCCCTCGAATGCCGGTCCGGCAGCGGTGGACGTGCAGATCAAGCGCTCTCCGCGCTTGAAGATCATCTCGCCGTTGGTGCCCATATCGTNNATCCATAAGCAGGAAGTCGTCTTCGGAGCCCAGGGAGCGAAGACCGGACGTCAGGTCACCACCTACATACGCGGAGATGAAGGGAAGGATCGTACACGTGCAATCCACCGTATCGGTGCCGAAGACATCCTTATAGGGCTGCTCGACGGGATAATCGAAGGCGGGCTCGAAAGGCACGAAGCCCAGCGAGCGGCAGGGGAGCTTGAGCAGGATGTAGATCATGGTGGTGTTGCCGGCAATGGCGATATGTTTGATCTGCCCGGGTTTGACCTTGCTGTCCCTGATGATGTTTTTAACCGCCTTGTCGATTTGTTTCACGATCAGAGCGTTGAGCTCGGAGGAATCGTCCAGCGAGCAGTTGATGCGCGAGATGACGTCGGCACCGTAAGGCAGCTGCTCGTTCAGCGAGGCAAAGGATGCGATTTCACTCCCGGTCTTAAGAACCAGGAGCTTGCCTACCACCGTCGTCGTGCCGATGTCGATGGCGATGGCCAGATCGGAATCCCGGGCTTCTTCGGATAATTCCTCGTTCACGAATTCATTCTTGGCTGCGCCTTCGGCGTCCAACTGGATGGCATACCCCTCATCGCTTTCCTGCCCGGGAATGATGACCTCCATGCTCTCCATAACGTTGGTGAGGCAGGCCAGGCGCTTTTTGCCGTTGATACGTACAACGCATTTTCCGCAGCGGCCGATGCCACCGCAGTCCGCATGTATGGCAAAACCCTCTTCGCGAATTATGTCGAGAAGGTTTTTGCCGGGATCAACATCCACTTCGATGTTTGCCTCCGGAAACCTGATATGTATCTTCGCTTCGGTCACGAGATCTCCTTTCGCCCCAAACTCCCGGGACTGTTCGATTGGCCGTCATTCATTTAAGGTATCGGAATTTTCGGTCAGCTTTAAAGCACCCATCATGATCGTCCCTGATTGCCAAATGACCACTTTGAGCTGGGAATATTATCTCATACAATCGTTATTTCATTAAGTTACGGGCGCCTGTGAGCCGCCAAAAGGATGTAAAAGAGAGGTCAACAATCAAAAAGATAACCCCGCTGAGATTCGTGGTCATCAGCGGGGTTATCCGTTAAGGATCAAACCTGACTAGGCGACCAGACCCTTGGCGGCCTCGGCGGCGGAAGCCGCGTCGACGCTATAGGAATCGGCACCGATATCCTTGCAATACTTGTCCGTGATCGGGGTTCCACCGACCATGAACTTGACCTGATCGCGCATGCCGGCAGCCTCGAATGCTTCGACGACCTTGCCCATTTGGGCCATCGTCGTGGTCAGCATGGCGGACATGGCAACGATCGTGGCGCCGGAGTCTTTGACGGCCTGAACCGCTTCTTCGGCCTTGATGTCGGCACCGAGGTCGGTTACTTCGAAGCCGACACCTTCCATCATCAATTTGACGAGGTTCTTACCGATGTCATGCAGGTCGCCTTCAACGGTGAAGATGATCGCCTTGCCGAGGGGTTCGGCGCCTTCGCTGGCGAGCAGCGGTTTGAGCAGCTCGACACCGATGTTAAGGGCTTTTGCAGATATCATGACCTCGGGTACGAATACCTCGTTGTTCTTGAATTTCTCACCTACGACCGCCATACCGGCGAGCAGACCGTCATCGAGAACTTTCTGAGCAGTTGCGCCCTCATCCAGGGCTTTCTGGCATGCCGCAGCAACATCTTTCGCTTTTCCCTGCTGTACCAACAGAGCAATGTCTTCGAATACGCTCACTGTGACTCCCTTCCATTCTTTGATTTTTCAGCTAACCTTGCGTCAGGTAAGTGGAGACGCACTTTCGGTTCCCGTACCGCGAGATATGTTTTTACCGGTGCTTGGGCATCGCAAAAGCAAATCATCCGTCTCGCAAGTATCGTAATCGGATCTTGAACCGAAAACATCGTATTCCTTGAGCACCTCTTGCTGCTTGTGGTTTTCTATGCGGATTCGGTACTTACTTACGATTTGGGGATTTTTTCGTGCTAAAAATTTTTTCATGCGAATTCGATTGTGTTTTTCTGTGGGCAGAGGTGCCCCGGAGCGCCTTCAAGGAGCGCGGAGTTTATCGAAAAAGGAACCCGCAAGATGCTATTTCCGTAGGGAGTAAGGCAGACTATTCGTAGGTTTTACCGTCCCACCTCAGCCAGCCGCCCGTGTGGGTGCCCTGCGTGTCACGATGGGTCCAATGGATGCCGCCGCCCTCGTCGCTGTAATAGTACTCCCCGTAAAAGGCTACCCGGTCTCCGGAGCGCAGCCCATCCAGGCGTGGCGCGATGTCGATGTTGTGCGCCACCAGCAGCGTGTGGCCGTTTTCGAGCTCGAGGATGAAGCGTTGGTGGCGATCACCGCTTTCATCATCGGAAAGCAGTCTGAGCACCGTGCCTTCGCCCTCGACCTGCACGCCGCTTTTGTGCTGCTCGAACAGGGAGGTGATCATCGCGTCGCTGTTCTCGGTCCCATCGGCCCGCGCGCCTGTATCCGCTCCGGTTGAGGAATCCGTCGTTGTAACTCCCGCGCCCCAACCGGGCATCTCTGCGCAGGAATAGACGGCGAGGTACAGTGCGGCGAGTAGGGCGATCGCCACGATGACGAACACCGACGTTTTCGTCTTTTTCAAATGAAACAGCCCCTCTCTCGTAAACATCTCCCCAACCGCTCGTTGCGTATATCGGGCGTTCACCACAGTTTGTTGTCGATATACGTAATTCCTACTAACAATACTATAAAATTGTGCAATTGTTTTGGGATAAGTTGAGATAGGAACGACCGAGAGAAGTGAGTAAGTAATGGGGAAGAATGGTTTCAAGGCACCGCTGCGCGTATTTGCGGTATGTTTTTTGAGTTTTGCGCTTGCGATGTCGATGATGCTCGTCGGCTGTGGCACCGGAGGTTCGGGCGGCGGCAAAACTTTGACGGCTTCCGACGGCTCGATTGAAAAAGTCGTGGTCGGAACGATGATTACCGAGGACTTTTTACCGATGTGGGTTGCCGAGGCGGAGGGTATCTTTGCCGAGGAGGGTGTGAAAGTGGAGTTGGTGACCTTTCAATCCGCTCAGGAGATGACAACGGCGGTTGCCGCCGGTGAGGTGGATATGGCGATGACCGACCCGATGGTTGCCGCCAAACTCACGTCGGCGGGTACCGAGGTAACACTGGAGTGGGTGACGCTGGGCGAAACCGCCGAACAGGGACGCTTCGGTATCATGACCGGCCCCGGTAGCGGCATCACGAAGCTCGAGGATCTGGCGGGCAAGCCCATCGGGGTGGGCTCGAACACCATCCTCGAATACGTGATGGACAAGCTCATGGAGCAGGCGGGCGTTCCCGCGGATCAGGTGGTAAAAGAGGAGATCCCCAAGATTCCCGTGCGCTATGAAATGATGACGAGCAATCAGGTTGCCGCCGCGGCACTACCGGCATCGCTACTCAACCTCGGAGAGAAAACCGGCATGGTGTTGGTTGCCGATGATACGAAGGGCGACAATCTCTCCCAATCCGTGATGATCGTCAGCAAGAAACTGATGGGCTCGGACGCCGGCAAGCAGGCCGTCGAGCAGGTCAAGGTCAGCTGGGATCGCGCCGCAACTTTGATCAACGACAGCCTCACGTCTGCGCCTGAGACCTATAGGGCCCTGCTCGTGGAGAAGGCTTCGCTGCCGGCTCCCGTTGTCCNNCCACCGCCGCCATGATCGAGCCGGTGTTGGATTGGATGCTTGAAAAAGGCTATCTGGAGTCTAAAATGGGCTTTGATGCCACAACCGGTTCGTTTATAAAATAGAAATCGATCATGCTCAACTACGAAAACGTTTCACTGACCTACCCGGGCACTTCAACGCCCGTCAAAGCACTCGACCGTTATTCGCTCACCGTGGCAAAAGGCGAACCGGTCGCACTTATCGGTCCGTCGGGTTGCGGTAAGTCGACATCATTGCTTCTGGCTACAGGTTTGCTATCGCCGAGTGAGGGCGAGGTGCTCGTGGACGGCAAACCCGTAAACAAGCCGCGACGGGAAACAGCCCTGATCCTCCAGGACTTCGGCCTGCTACCTTGGAAGACGGTGTTTGAAAATGCGGCTCTGGGACTCTGCATCCGAAGATTTTCAAAGGCGGAGCGTAAGACCCGTGTGGAGCGGGCGCTCGAACAGGTAGGCTTAAGCGACTTCGCCAAAATGTATCCGGGTGAGTTGTCCGGCGGCATGCGCCAGCGTTTGGCTCTGGCGCGCACCTTGGCTTTGGATGTGGACGTCATGCTCATGGATGAGCCGTTGAGCGCGCTTGACGCGATGTTGCGCGAGGGGCTACAGGATCTGCTGCTTACACTGTGGCAGCAGCGCGGGTACACTCAGGTGCTGGTAACCCACTCCATCGAGGAGGCGGTTTTTCTCGGTCGTAGGATTGTGGTGCTCTCACCGCGACCGGGCCGCGTGATGACGATCATCGACAACCCCAAGATGGGCACGTTCGATTATCGGGGCACCGAGGGCTTTTACCGAACCTGTCAGCTGGTGCGTAAAGCATTGAAAGCCGAGACAAGCCGATCGGAGGGGAGCAGTCATGGTGCGTAGACTGCTCGGATATACCGTTGCGATCTTCGTGATACTGCTCGGCTGGCACATCACGTCGCTGGTGATCGGCTCGCCGGCCCTGCCCACACCGATCGACACCATACCCATGCTGCAGCGCTATGCCGCCCAGCTGGCGCCCGATTTTCTCACCAGTTTCTACCGTGTCATCGTAGCTATGGTCATCGGCACGGTTATCGCGATGCCGCTCGGTTTGGCCATCGGGCGTACACCCAAGCTCGACGCTTTTCTGGCCCCGATCCTCTATATCCTTTATCCGATACCCAAGATCGTGCTTTTGCCGGTGCTTTTGGTGTTGCTCGGACTTGCGGATGCTCCCAAGATCGTGCTGATTGCGATCACGATATTCTTCCAGGTCTTGGTAACGGTGCGCGACGCCGCCAAAGCAGTGCCGGAACAGGCGGTGCTCAGCGTACGCTCGCTCGGAGCCTCACGTCTCGACATCTTTAAAGACGTGGTGGTTCCGGCTTCGTTGCCGGACCTCTTTACGGCTCTGCGCATCTCGTCGGGAACGGCGGTGGCCATTTTGTTTTTCGCCGAGGCGATCGCGGGGCGCACGGGGCTCGGTTACTTTATCGTCGACTCGTGGGCGATGCTCAACTACCCGCGCATGTTTGCCGGCATCATCGTCATGGCTTTTCTCGGGGTATTGCTCTATGAGATTTTCGATTTCGCCGAGCGCCGTTTGACACGTTGGCGCAAGGTGGGGCAGTAGCGTGTTAGAATTGTTTGTCTACGTGTTGTTTTAACGATTTTCGTGTTTCAGGGAGAATAATGGAAAAGAGAGGTAGGGTCGGCGTATTGCCGATGATGCTTGCGGTTTTGTCGGTCATGGCACTTGTGGCCTGTACGCCTACGCCGGGAACGAACCCCGATGCTTCGGGCACGCAAGCCCAAAGTCAGACACCGTCCACGCCTGCTGCGGATGTGGATATCTCAACGCATCTGGGCAAATATACTTTGTATAAATATACGGACGTTTCGGGTGAGAATCTGGATAGCGCCGACCTCGACGTATTATTTTCGGATTCGGGTGGAACGGCTGAGAGTTTCGTCGATATCTTCGATGAGAAAAACCTCTATCTGGCACTCGGTGAAAATAAATCCACCTATGCCTACACCAAGGTGGGAAACACCCTCACGCTCAAGGACAGCATGGGAAACGAGCTGGACATGATATGGAGTGGCGCGGAGCTGTCTATCGAGTTCAGCGATCAGATCCAAGGCACGCAGGGGCAGGCATATACGGTTTATTTTCTCAAGGGATTGTGATATGACATCCATGGCGGCACGAAAAGTGATGAAAGGAAGACGATGCCGATTTTAGACACGATTAAGGAACAATGGGCGGAGTCGCTCGCCAGGATCACGGCATCGGCGAGTACCGTCGACCTCGAACAGGTGCGCATCGATATCCTCGGTAAAAAGGGCTCGCTGACGGCGCTGCTGCGCTCGATCGGTCAGATTCCCGCCGAAGAGCGAGGGCCGATGGGTAAGGCGATCAACGAGCTGCGCGACAAGGTGGAAGCCGCATTGGCCGAACGCAAGGAGGCGCTGGCGGCATCCGAGCTGGAGGCGCGGCTGAGTGCCGAGGTCTTGGATATCACCTTGCCCGGGCGCTCTCGTCCCATCGGCACGCAACACCTGATCTCCAGGGTGACCGAAGAGGTCGTCGAGATATTCAGAGGGCTCGGTTATCAGGTCATCGACGGCAGGGAGGTGGAGACTGCCTACATCAACTTCACGGCGCTCAATGCTCCGGCCGACCACCCTTCGCGCAGCCCCAAGGACACGTTTTACGTAGTGGATCGCTCGGGCGACACGCAGTCGATCCGTGGTGAGAGCGAGGTGCTTTTGCGTCCGCAAACCAGCACCGCGCAGGTTCATGCCATGCAGGATCGCGAGCTGCCGCTCTACATCCTGTCTCCCGGCAGGGTCTTTCGTCGTGACACGGCCGACCCCACCCATCTGCCGCAGTTCTCGCAGATCGAGGGCATCGTGGTGGATAAGGGCATCACCTTCGGCGATCTCAAAGGCACGCTGGAGTATTTCTGTAAGCAGATGTTCGGCGAGGATCGTGCCACGCGTTTTCGTCCGCACTTCTTTCCCTTTACCGAGCCTTCGGCGGAAATCGATGTGGCTTGCGGCTTTTGCGGCGGAGCCGGTTGTCGCTCCTGTGGTGGCACCGGTTGGCTGGAGATACTCGGCTGTGGCATGGTCGATCCCAACGTCTACGGACACGTGGGTATAGATCCTGAGGAGTATAGCGGATTCGCCTTCGGTATGGGTGTGGAGCGCATCGCCTGCCTCAAATACAACATCCCCGACCTGCGCATGTTGCTGGAGGGTGATATGCGCTTCCTGCGTCAGTTCTAGCGCAGAGCGGCCTTACGGTCGTTTTGCCCGGGCAACAAACCAAAGCGGGCAAGTAACGAGAGGATAGAGACTTGAAAGTTTCGCTCAAATGGCTCAAGACCATGGTGGAGGTCCCCGGTGATATCCGGGAGTTCACCGAACGTCTCGACATGACGGGTACCGCCGTCGAAAGCGTCGATGTCAGCGGTGCGGCGCTCACCGATATCGTGGTGGGGCAGATAAAAACACGGGATAAGCATCCCGATGCCGATAAACTTTGGGTAACGACGGTCGACGTGGGCGCGCACAACGTCGACGAAAACGGCGCACCCGCACTCCTGCAAATCGTCTGCGGTGCTCAGAACTTCGGTGCCGGCGATAAGGTGCCGGTCGCCCTGGTGGGCGCGACGCTGGCCGACGGTAATAAGATCAAGAAGGCCAAGATGCGTGGCATGGAGTCACGCGGTATGAATTGCAGCGTCCGTGAACTCGGGCTCGGCAACGATCATGAGGGCCTCATGATACTGCCCGCAGACGCGCCCGTCGGCACGCCGATCGCCGAGTATCTCGGACTGAGTGATACGATCATCGATCTGGAGATCACTTCCAACCGCACCGATTGCATGAGCATGCTGGGGGTGGCCCGTGAGGTGGCCGCCGTTTATGAAAAACCCTTCGATATCGGACGTGCCATGCCCGTTCCCGAGCCCGGTAGCGAGAAGGCTGCCGATTTGGTGAAGGTGAGCATCGAAGACGGCGAACGCTGCGGTCGCTACACCGCCCGTGTGATCAAGGGCGCGAAGATCGGACCGTCGCCCGAGTGGCTGGCGGAACGTGTGATCGCCGCCGGAGCCCGCTCCATCAACAATATCGTCGATGCCACCAACTACATCATGTTCGAGCTGGGACAGCCGCTCCATGCCTTCGANNCGTCGTGCGTGCGGCACGTGAGGGCGAGAAGTTCACCACCCTCGATGAAGTAGAGCGTGTTTTGGATAGCGATATCACCTGTATCGTCGACGGAAACGCCGCCGGCGGAGCCGGTGCCACCGTGGCACTCGCCGGTGTCATGGGCGGTCTTGACAGCGAGATAACCGATGCGACCGTAAACATCCTGCTGGAGTCGGCGACCTTCTCCAACGGTCACACCAGCCGCACTTCACGCAAATTGCAGCTGTTCAGCGAGTCGTCTGCACGTTACGAGCGTGGCGTGGACGGTGCGACCTGCGACGAGTTCTCGGCCCGTGCGGCGGCGCTGATGATCGAGGTAGCCGGCGGTGAACTCTGCGAGGGTGTTGTGGACGTATATCCCGCTCCCGTGGAGATTTCGGAGCTACCGGTGCGCTTGCAACGCATGCGCGACTTCCTCGGTGCCGAGATAAGCGCGGAGGAATCGAGGCGGATTCTGGAGCGCCTGGGCTGTGAAGTGAAGAATGCGCAGGCGGTCGGAGAGTGTAACGGCTTTGCAGTGAGCCCCGGCGATCTGCTGGTAACGCCGCCGACCTTTCGCCCCGATCTTACCCGTGAAATCGATCTCTACGAGGAGATTTTGCGTATCTGGGGCATGAACCGCGTGCAGTCGACCTTGCCGGGTGGCAGGCAACGTATCGGTGAGAAGACCGAGGCGCAGCACCGTATGAGCGTCATCGATCGCACGCTGAGGGCCTGCGGCCTCAACCAGACCATGACCTACGTCTTCGCCTCACCCGACGACAACGCAGTCATGCGGATGCCGTATACGGACGCCCAGCAGCCGGTCGAGCTCATCAACCCGATGAACAACGAACAGAGCCATCTGCGCCGTTCCATATTACCCGGATTGCTGGGCTCGGTCGCCTACAACCTCAATCACGGTGTCGAAAACGTCCACCTCTATGAGGCGGGTACGGTATTTTTCGCCGCCGAGGGACGTCAATTGCCCAAGGAGCGCACGATGCTCTGCGGCGTTTTGACGGGCAGCTGGACCGAGGCGGGTTGGAACAACCCCGAGGTGGCCATCGATTTCTTCGACGGTAAGGGTGTGATCGAAACCCTACTCCGCGAACTCAACGTGGCAAAGATGCGCTTCAAGCCGCTCGACGCTGAGGTTGCTCCTTGGCTACAACCCGGTCGTGCGGCGGAAATATCGGCCGGGTCGAAGCAGATCGGTTGGCTGGGCGAGATACATCCGCAGGTATCGGCCGGCTTTGACATAACGGTTCCGGTGGTGGCCTTCGAGCTCGACGTCAAGGCGCTGATCACCGCCGCCGAGCAGGTGCGCCCCTACAAGGACGTACCGCAATACCCCGCCGTTACCTTCGATCTGGCTTTGGTGGTACCCGAGGAGGTTGCGTCGGAAAAGGTCATGCAGATCATCGGCTCGGCTGCGGGATCGATGCTCGACGAGGTACGTCTCTTCGACGTCTATCGCGATGAGAAAAAACTCGGTGCGGGCAAAAAGTCGCTGGCATTCGGTTTGTCTTACCGCGCCGCCGATCGCACCCTCACCGTCGAAGAGGTGGAGAAGCTGCATCAAAAGGTGGTCGGCAAGGTGACGGCGGCTACAGGGGGGGAAATCCGCGCATAGTAAAGGTGTGCGCCGAGACGTTGAATACGGAGGAGGGCGGGAGCTCATGGGCAGTGAACAGGCGGTAATAGAATTCCCCGATCTGAAAGTGCCGATCGTGCGGGGGCCCTCACGGGAAACCTACCTGGCGCTACAGCCGCCGGAGGCGATACCTTATGTGGTGGCACCCGCCGATGTGCCCGTCGAGGATGTGGCGCGCTTCGTGCATGAGCGCCTGGATACGCTTAAAGAGTTGCGTGCGGACATGCTCAAACACTTCAGTAAGACCAACTCGCTGAAGTGCCACTTCAGAACGGGCGACGTAACCCATCTGATCGGCCGTCCGTTCATGTTGCGCGTAAACCCGCTTTCGACCTCGGCGAGAAGGACCAGAAAACCGACGAGGGGTCTAGCCAATCTCAACGCCAGGCTCTACAACGACTTGAGCCTGATCGATCTGTTCGTCTCACAGGTGGGAAACTACGAGCAGGGCAAAGCCGCCTATCTGTCCTACGCGCAAACGGTGTTTACCCAAAACATCAAAAGCCTGCTGGAGCAGTGCATGCAGCGTGTGTTTCCCGAGATCGTGTTTTCGCCGACGGTAAAGGCACGCCCCATGCGCGACTGCTGGGTGAAGATCGACGACACGCATGGTGTGGTGTGGTTTTCTGAAAACCTGATTCCCTATCCACCCCATGCAGTGGTTTATGCCTATCTGGTGGAAGCGATCAAAAAGTTCGCCCCCGACGCTTCGGAAGAAAAACAGCATGAACTGCTGATGAAAGGCGTACCCGATTGGGAACACATCAGAGCCCTGCTTGCCGACCCCAACAACAAATATGCCCTTTGATTATCGGTGATCGATGCCCTGTGATTATCGGTGATCGTGCTGTGTGGAACCGACATCCTTCCAACTTATTTTCCGATCGGGAAAAATCCGAATCCGGGCATAAGAAGCGCTACAATGTGTAGGCGAAAAAAGACACAACACAAAGGAGCATCCATGCAGCCCGACAAACGCCCTGAAAACATGCAAAGAATCGCAACGCCCGATTTGGCCGAAGCTTTTATCGCCGAGCAATTGGCCGCCATACAGGCGCAGGTGGGGGAGCGTAAAGTGTTATTGGCGCTTTCGGGTGGCGTGGACAGTTCGGTGGTGGCGGCATTGTTGATAAAGGCCATCGGCAAGCAGTTGGTGTGTGTGCACGTGAATCACGGACTGATGCGCAAGGGCGAGAGCGAACAGGTGATCGAGGTGTTTCGTGGTCAGTTGGATGCAAACCTCATATATGTGGATGCCACCGATCGCTTTTTGGATAAACTTGCAGGCGTGGCCGAACCGGAGCAGAAACGCAAGTGCATCGGTGCGGAGTTCATCCGTGTATTCGAGGAAGAAGCTCGGGGTCTCGAAGACATCGAGTTTCTCGCCCAAGGCACCATCTATCCCGATATCTTGGAGAGCGGCCCGGTCAAGGCGCACCACAACGTCGGAGGCCTACCCGACGACATGCAGTTCGAACTGGTGGAGCCGGTTAAGTTGCTCTTCAAAGACGAGGTCCGTGTGGTCGGTCGTGCTCTCGGCCTGCCCGAGTCGATGGTCGAGCGTCAACCGTTCCCGGGTCCGGGGCTCGGCGTACGTTGCCTGGGTGCCATCACCCGCGAGCGCTTGGAGTGCGTGCGCGAGGCCGATGCGATACTGCGTGAGGAGTTTGAGCGTGCGGGTTTGGCGGGCAAGGTGTGGCAATACTTCACCGTGGTGCCCGACTTCAAGTCGGTTGGCGTGCGTGATGATGCGCGTAGCTACGAGTACCCCGTAATCATCCGCGCCGTCAACACGGTGGACGCCATGACGGCAGAGATTGAATGCCTAAACTGGGCGCTGCTGCAAAAAATAGCAAGCCGCATCCTGGCCGAGGTGCCCGGCGTGAATCGGGTTTTGTACGACCTTTCGCCCAAACCACCCGCGACGATAGAGTGGGAGTAAGAAAAACAGCCCCCAAAACCTCGCAGAATCAAGGTTTTGGGGGCTTCGCTTTGCGGTTTGATAGCAAAATGATAGCAGATAAGCCAAAACAAGCGTTTTAAGGAGTAGTATCGGGCGGTTTGCGCCACTGTTTGCTGGGGCGCGGGCCCGCCGTTTGCGGCCAGTTGAGTTTCCATTCCATATATTCGGCCTTGCTGATCACACCATCAGCAAGGTCTTTTTTGCGCTGCTTCCACTCCGTTAAAAACTCATCAAGAAGCCGGGAGGTGAAGTTAATGGCCATGTGTTTTGACACGAGGATGGGATCAGTATCATCCTCAATTTCATGCAGATGAATGGCATAGTGCTCGTCCAGCTCGAAAAGCGTGTACATGACATCTTCTGCGGCATATAAAGTCGGCTCATAGAGTGAGCGGTAATTCACATCCAGGATTTGCAGGTTGTCAGCATGAAAAACACATTATTCCTGAGTGCCTCCTGAGAGAGCGCGGAAAAAGATGTGT
>DOMT01000110.1 GCA_003509825.1 Coriobacteriia bacterium | reverse complement strand
GGTATGATCACCGGACTGACGCTACCCGGTGGCCCGGGTGTGCGCGTTGATACCCATGTGTATCCCGGCTATGCGGTACCCCCCACCTACGACTCCCTGATCGCCAAACTGATCGTCTGGGGATCCACGCGTGAAGAGGCCATCGCCCGCGGCAAACGTGCCTTGGACGAGTTTAAGGTCGAGGGCATCAAAACAACCATACCTTTCCATAAAAAGGCGCTCTGTGAGCCCGATTTCGTGGAGGGTAGTGTGTATACGGATTACATCGCGACCCACGAGCATCTGATCGCATAACCGNNACCGAACCCTCCGTTTTTCGTGTAACATGCAAAGTGAGCCATGTAGGTTAGTGAAAGGATTGACATGGACGATAAAAAACTTATGAGCGAGGGTTTGACCATCGCTCCCGGAGTGATCGAGACCATCGTCTCTTTGGCGGTGGGTCAGATCGACGGAGTGGCTCAGGTGGGCACACCCGGACTCTCCGAAAACTTCCTGTCGGCCTTCAATAAAAAACACTCGGCCCAGGGCATACTCATCCTGGCCGACGATGACGGACAGATCACCTTGGACATCCATGTGCTCTTGTACTACGGCTTCAAGCTGCAGGATGTTGCGGCCGAGATCCGTTCGGTTGCGGCCGACACGCTCTCGGGCCAGGTGGGTATCGACGTTGCCAAAGTCGACGTGTATGTCGACGGCATCAGATTCCCGGAGTAGCGGATGGCGGTATCCCAAGGACAACACCAGGCTCGCTCGGCGGCAAGGCGTAAAGCCCTGCAGCTGCTGTTTGAAAGCGAGATCACGGGGGTCGACTGTGAGGAGATCATCAAAGACGGTCTTTATGTCGAAGAGGTGGGGATACCATGCGAATATACCCTGTCGTTGATTACAGGTGTGAGCAATAATAAAGACGCCATCGACGCCCTGATCGTTAAAACGTCGCAGAACTGGTCTTTGGAGCGGATGCCCCTGGTTGACAGGAGCATACTGCGTATCGCGACTTTCGAGATGCTGCACATCGACGATGTGCCCTACAGTGTATCGATAAACGAGGCCGTGGAGCTGGCGAAGAATTTCGGTGGCGAGGATGACTCCTCCCGTTTCGTCAACGGCGTGTTGGGTCAGATAGCCAGCCATCTGGGTGAGCCGACGGGTGAGGGTGGCAAGGCAAACGGCAAAAAAGCCGTTTCCAGGAGAGAGAAGAAGGCGTTGCATGGCTGATCAGAGTTCCTATTCCCGCACCAGGGAGCGTCTCGAGGAGATCGTTACCCAGATAAAGGCCAAGGATATTCCTTTGGAAAAAAGCCTCGATCTCTATGAGGAGGCGCTGCGATTGGGCAGTACCTGTGCGGAAATGATCGATCGTACGGATTTTTCCGCCGACGAGCTCGAAAGCGCGACGGAAGAGAACGCTGCGGATGCAGCGGGTGGTACGGACGATGTTGCAGGGGATGCAGAGGCCGTTTCCGGCGTTTCGCCCGACGGCGATGAGGGCGCTGCGGATGAAACCGTGGTTTCGTCCGACGACGATCAGCCGGGGGAGACCGAGGGCGAAGTAATTACAAACGACGATAGTAAATAGCAGGTCGATCTCAAAATATGCCGGAAAACGACTACGACATACCAAGCTCCTCGGAGCTAAAGGATTTGGATAAAGAACAGCTCGTCGAGGTGGCGGCTAAAATCCGCAAGCGACTGATCCAGGTGACCTCGACCAACGGCGGGCATCTGGCTTCGAGTCTCGGGGTGGTGGAGCTCATCTTGGCTTTGCACCACGAGTATGACTTTCCCAAAGATAAGCTGGTGTTCGATGTGGGGCACCAGTCCTATGCCCATAAGCTGCTGACGGATCGGAGGGATGTCTTCGACACCCTGCGCACCTACGGCGGCATCTGTGGCTTTACGCGCAAGGATGAAAGCATCTACGACGTACACGATTCGGGTCACGCCTCCGACGCGCTTTCCACGGCGCTCGGCCTGGCGCTGTCGCGCGACCTGAAGGGCAGCGACGAAAAGATCGTGGCCCTGGTGGGTGATGCCGCCATATCGGGCGGCATGGCATTCGAGGCCTTGAACCACATTGGCTATCTGGGCACCGACATGACCATTATCCTCAACGACAACGACATGAGCATCTCGCGCAATGTGGGGGCACTCTCGCTTTATCTCGGCAAGGCCCGCACCAGCAAGCCCTATACCAAGATCAGGGATGCCGTGGAAGGGGGAATCGGCCGCGCCGGCCGTGTCGGGCGCTTTTTGGTCGATGCCGGCGAGGCCGCTAAAGCCTCTTTCAAAAAACTGATGGTTCCCGGTACCTTTTTCGAAGACATCGGCATCATCTACGTTGGACCGATCGACGGCCATAACATCGACTTGATCTCCGAGGCTTTGTCCATCGCCCGAAAGGTCAAAGGTCCGGTGCTCGTGCACGTGGTGACTCAAAAGGGTCGCGGATTCGCCCCGGCTGAGATGCAGCCCGATGTGTTTCACGGTGTGGGAAGCTACGATCCCGACACCGGTCACATGGGCGGCAAGGCCGGTAGGCGTCCGACGTATACGGAGGTCTTTTCAAAGACTCTCATGGAAGAAGCGGAGTCTACGAAAAACATCGTGGCCATCACCGCCGCCATGTGCGATGGTACGGGACTTTCCGCCTTCAGGGAAGAACACCCCGAGCGCTTCTTCGATACCGGTATCGCCGAGGAGCATGCCGTCACCTTGGCCAGCGGACTGGCCATCGGTGGGCAGCTACCGATCGTGGCGATCTACTCGACCTTTCTTCAGCGTGCCTACGACCAAATAGCCATCAACGTCGCATTGCAGAATCTGCACGTGGTGTTTTGTGTGGATCGCGGCGGTTTGGTCGGCGAGGAC
>DOMT01000189.1 GCA_003509825.1 Coriobacteriia bacterium | reverse complement strand
GGCCTTGCATTCGAGGGGCTGAACAACGCGGGGGCAAGTCCGAAGACTAATCTGTTGGTCATCCTCAACGACAACAATATGGCCATCGACGAGGCGACGGGGGCGCTGAAAAGCTACCTGCTGAAAATCTCCACGTCGGTTCGCTATAACCGTTTCAAACAGCGTTTGTGGAGTGTACTTTCGGCGCACGCGCCATGGTTGTTGCGACTGCTGCAACGCACGGGAAATGCCGTGAAGCAGGGTGTGCTGAACAACAGCAACCTCTTCGAGAGCCTCGATTTTCGCTATTTCGGCCCTATCGACGGACACAATCTCAAACAACTGGTACGCACTTTGCGCGCATTGCGCAAAATCGAGGGACCTAAACTGCTGCACGTCCTCACGGTGAAGGGCAAAGGTTATACCCCCGCCGAGCACGACCGACAGACGTGGCACGCACCCGGTAAATTCGACCCTGCAACGGGCGAACGGATTAAATCAAACGGAGATATAGCGCGTTATCAGGAGGTCTTCGGACAAACCATGGTCGATTTGGCGCGCGCGGACAGTCGCGTGGTCGGTATCACTCCCGCGATGAGTTCGGGCTGTTCGATGGATTTGATGATGAAGGCGTTTCCGGAGCGCTGTTTCGATGTCGGCATCGCCGAAGGGCACGCCGTAACTTTTTCGGCAGGTCTGGCCGCGGCGGGTATGCGTCCTTTTTGTAATATCTATTCGGCCTTTATGCAACGCGCGTATGACAATGTGATTCACGATGTTGCGATTCAGGATTTGCCCGTTACGATGTGTTTGGACCGCGGCGGTTTGGTCGGCGAGGACGGAACCACCCATCACGGCGTGTTCGACCTGGCGTATCTACGCAGTCTGCCGAACATGAAGATACTCGCCCCGGCCGATGACTTGCAGATGCGTGATGCCCTCCATACCGCGATCCGAACGACGGACGGGCCCATCGCGCTCAGATATCCGCGTGGTGAGGCGGCACTACCGATCGCTTCACTTTATGAATCTACGAGCGCTCCGCAAGTCCCGTCCGACCATAGGGTGCTGCCTGTCGGCAAGGCGTTGAAGTTGCGTGAGGGATCCGATCTGGCCATCCTGGCGGTGGGACGTATGGTCGAAAACGCCTATCACGCTGCACGGATACTCGCCGATCAGGGTATCGAGGCTGCGGTCTACAATATGCTCTGGGTTAAGCCGATCGATGTCGAGGCGGTGTTGGAGGCAGCGAAGACGGGCCTGATCGTGACGGTTGAAGAAGGAACGATCGTCGGTGGATTCGGTAGTGCGGTTTTGGAGGTACTGGCAAGGGAGGCGGAGATCGGCGGTGAAGCGGCGGCGCCGGGCGCACGGGTTGTGACTATCGGCATCGAGGATAAGTTCGTCGGTCACGGAAACATACAGCTGCTCCTGGAGGAGCAGGGGCTCTCCGCAGATAAGCTGGCCGAGAGGATAGAACATGTCGTCAGGCAGAAAGATCAGACTCGTTGATCTGCTCGTGGAGCGGGGCCTGTGTGACGATGCCGCGCTCGCAAAACGCCTGGTGATCGCAGGTGAGGTGAGGGGAGAGAACGGCGTTCTCACACAACCTTCCCTGCTGCTCGATCCCGGTATCGAAATCACCCTTACAGGCACTTCCCGCTTTGTCTCCCGCGGGGGAGATAAGCTTTACGGTGCACTTGAGGATTTCGCATTCGACGTTTCGGGGCTCAAGTGTCTCGACGTGGGCGCCTCTACCGGGGGGTTTACCGATTGTCTGCTCAAGGCCGGTGCCACGGGTGTGGTGGCGGTCGATGTGGCCTACGGGCAATTCGCCTGGCAGTTGAGAAACGATGCGCGCATCACCTTGTTGGAGCGTACAAGCATCAGGGCGGTCGATCCAACGGAAGTGGGCGCCCCCTTCGATCTGGTGGTGGCCGATGTCAGCTTTTCTCCTCTGAGAAGTCTGTTTCCGGTGCTTGCCGGTTTCGTGGAGGCGGGCGGTTTTTTGATTACACTGATAAAGCCGCAGTTCGAATTGCCTGCCGGTGCTGTGGGTAAAAACGGCGTGGTGTCCGATTCCGAGCTGCATGAAAAAGCGATAATACAGGTACTGGAGGCTGCAACGGCAAACGATCTTGCGCCGATCGCACTTACTTATTCGGGTCTTAAGGGCCCCAAAGGCAACAGGGAATTCTTTTTGATGGCGCAACGTTCGGGCATTCCTGCTAACATTACAGTCGAACAGGTCGTACGCGATGCACACCGCGCTTTGGTGTGATGCGGGATAACGGAGTCGTAGAGGTGTCATGAGATTACTCTTATTCAACATGATCGCCGATGGGCAAAGCGCCCATTCGCTCGAACCGATATGTGAATGGTTGGATGCACGGGGCGTGGATTACTCCATGTTTTCGGACGAGGTCTTCAAGGCCGAACAAAGCTCCGAGTTCAAACGGATGCAGGCTTCTATATGCGAGTTCGACCTGGTGTGCAGTTTCGGTGGGGACGGAACCACCTTGCGTGCAGCCCACATCATCGGCACTTCCGAGGTGCCGCTTTTAAGCATCAATTTCGGTCACCTGGGCTTTTTGGCGGGTGCCGGTGAGGGCGATCTCTTCAAGGCCCTGGAGGCCGCCGTCACGGACAAATTGACCTCCGACCCCCGTATCATCCTCGAGGCCGAGGTCAGTTATTGCAACGGATCGGTCGAAAATCATATCGCCTTCAACGAATTGGTGGTTTCGCGCGGGCACTTCGGGCGCATCGTGTCTTTGGACATGGCCATCAACGACAATCATCTGGATACCATACGCGGCGACGGCGTATTGATCGCCACTCCCACCGGATCCACGGCCTATTCGCTGTCGGCGGGCGGGCCGATCATGGCACCTAATCACAGCGGTTTGTGTGTGGTGCCCATCTCGCCCCACAGCCTGGCATCGCGTGCCGTCATCACCACGTCTCAGGATATGGTGGAGATCGTGCCTAACGTGGATAATCGCCAGAAGCTGGTGCTCTTCATCGACGGAGAGGTCTTTTGGATACATCCCACCGACGGCCTGAGCGGCGCGGTGGCCGCCGATGACGAGCGCGGAGAAATCATCCGCGTCAAAGCCGGGGTGAGTAAAAACAAGTTGAATCTGCGCAGGTACGGGTCGTACGACTTCTACACCCATATCGCCGAGGTGTTTTTCAGGGGCAGCAATGCTCGATGAGTTGCACGTTCGCGATTATGCCCTGGTAAGCGAAACCCGCCTGCGATTTTCGCCTGGGTGTACGGTGCTCACCGGCGAGACGGGCGCGGGTAAGACCGCCCTGGTCGGCGCCATAAAGCTCCTGATCGGTGAGCGTGGCGAGACGCAGTCCATCCGTGACGGTAGCGACGAGTTGATCGTCGAAGGTCGCATCTACGACGGTTCGGATGAGCACGTTGTGGTAAGGCGGTTCAGCCGTGAAGGGCGTTCGCGCTGTGTGCTCGACGGAGAGATGAGCACCGTCAAGGCCCTGGCAACGCAGGTGGGTGTTTATTTCGACCTGCACGGCCAGCATGAGCATCAGTCGCTGTTATCGCCCTCGGTGCAACTCGAATTTCTGGATCGTTACGCGGGTTCCCGGCTCACAGAGACGCTCGACCGTTATCGCTGTGCGTGGGAGGCGCATCGCGTTGCCATCACCGATCTGTCCGCCTTCGAAGAGGCCGCACAGGCTTCCGAGGCGAGTTTGGAGCAGGCCCGCTTTATCGTACGCGAGATCGAGGCCGTAAGCCCCCTTGAGGGTGAGTATGAAGAGCTGGAAGCACAACTGCCGATACTGCGTAACGGCGAGGGACTCTCCACCGCCTCGGGTTGTGCCTACGAGGCCCTGCGCGACGAAAACGGAGCGCTGGAACGCATCTCGCAGGCCCAACAGGCTTTGGAGCGGGAGTCCGGCGTCGACGGACGTCTGGACGAGATGGCACGGCAGATGGAATCGCTGTTGATAACCGCCGACGATCTGGCCTCCTCCCTGCGTGGCTACCGCGACGGCATCGAGTTCAACCCGCAGGTACTGGACGAGGCGCTCGGGAGATTGGGCGAGCTCGAGGGTTTGAAAAAACGCTTCGGGCCGGGGATGGACGAGGTCTTTGAAAAACTCGAGGATGCCCGGGTCCGTTTGGCGGCGGTGGACGATGCCGAGGGGCGCCGAGCGCAACTCGAGACGCAACTCGCCGAATGTGAGCGCGAGCTCAGGCGAACCGCCGACGAACTCGCCGAGTGCAGGAGGGCTGCCGGAGCCGAACTGGCCGGCGAGCTCAATGCCGTATTGGGCGATCTGGCGATGGGTGGAGCCGAGGTGCGGTTTGCGGAGCGTGAGATACCCTTCGGATCTTGGAGCGCGTTGGCTTCCGTTGCCTACGAAATGATGTATAAGCCGAGTGCGGGCAGTGTTGCGCGTCCACTGGCCAAAATCGCCAGTGGGGGAGAGCTTTCCCGGGTCATGCTTGCCTTAAAGACCTTGCAAAAAACCACCGAACACTCGATCACACTGGTGTTCGACGAGGTGGATGCGGGTATCGGTGGGGCTACCGCCACCGCGGTGGCGTCCTATATCGCCTCTTTGGCCGCCCGTCATCAGGTCCTCGTCGTCACCCATCTGGCGCAGATCGCCGCCGTTGCCAACAGACACTACGTGGTAAAAAAGACGCTGGTCGACGAAACCGCGACTACGACGATCGCCGAGGTCGTCGGTGAAGAGCGCGTGGGTGAGATCGCCCGCATGCTGTCGGGAAGCGAGGACGACATCGCCCTTAAGCATGCCCGCCGGCTGCTTGAAGGCGGTGGGGCACAGTGACGATCAGCGGCACCGCAAGGCTCGACAAAAAGACCAAGAATCTGAACAAGCGCCTGAAGTCGGGCGACATCGCCGTCATCGATCATGAGGATATCGACCGCGTATCCGCCGACGGTCTGGTAAAAAGCGATGTGAAAGCCGTTATCAACGCAGGTAAATCGATCACCGGGCGTTACCCCAACGTCGGACCGGGTATCATCATCGATGCCGGCATCGTGCTGATCGATGATGTGGATAAAGCCATATTCACCCGCATCGGCGAGGGCGNNCTACGAGGGCGATACCGTCGAAATAGAAGATAACATGATCATGTGGAACAACGAGGTCGTCGCACGGGGGGTGCGCCTCGACAGACAGCTGATCACCGAGATGATGGAGGCTGCGGAAGAAAAGCTCGATAAGGAGATGGAGCAGTTCGTTGCCAACACCATCGAGTATCTCGACCGTCAGAAAGCCGATATCATCTACGATACCTGGGCACCCGATGTACAAACGGAGATCAAGCACAAACAGGTGCTCGTGGTGGTGCGCGGNNCTCGCCGATCTCAAAACGCTCAAACCCTATATCCGCGAGGTCAAGCCCGTTTTGATCGGTGTGGACGGTGGGGCAGATGCCCTGCTCGAGTCGGGGTTCAAACCCGACATCATCATCGGTGACATGGATTCGGTAACCGACAAGGCACTGCTGAGCGGCGCGGAGATCATCGCCCATGCCTACGAAGACGGTATCGTGCCCGCTGCAAAGCGGATGGAGAACCTGAAGCTCAAATACACCACCTGGCCGCTGGCGGCTACCAGTGAGGATTTGGCGCTGCTGCTCGCATGGGTGAAGAAAGCCGACCTCATCGTGGCTCTGGGAACCCACTCAAACCTCGTGGAATACCTCGACAAAGGGCGCAGCGGTATGGCCTCCTCGTTTTTGGTGCGACTGAAGGTCGGCACCAAGCTACTTGACGCCAAGGGCGTGAGCAAGCTGTATCAAACGGCACCCCCGGCTTGGCAGATACTGGTGATCATCCTGACCTTCTTAGCCGTGGTGGTCGCTGTTATTTTGGCATCTCCACAGCTGAGAGAGATATTTACCGTCATCTGGCTCAATCTCCGTTTTTGGTTGGGGGTGTAAGCTGCCTTTCCGACTGTGGTAACATGGTCTCATGGAGGAACATCGTTTCTTATGTATAACTTTCGCTATCATCTGGTTACCATCGTATCGATTTTCGCAGCACTGGTCATAGGGCTGCTGCTCGGCGTTGCGCTCACGGGCTCCGATCTGGTGCGTGACGCGTCCAGTAACCTCGCGCAATCCCTGACGGCGGAGTTCGACGAGCTCAAGACGAAAAACGACGACCTTAGCGATCAGCTACAGGAGGAGACGCTGTTTTCGGGCGAGCTCATGGGTAACTGGCAGACCGATCGCCTCAAAGGTAGGACCGTTGTGATACTGTCGCGTAGCGGCGAGACCGCGTCCACACTGAGTACCACCCTGGGTACCGTGGTGAGCAGAAGCGGCGGCATCCCCGTCTACATAAGCCTGGAGCAGTTGGGGGGGCTCAATTGGAACGACGAACTCAGCACGTCGGTGCTCAGACAGCTGGTGCCGGAGGTACAGGGCGAGGAGTATGCGCATACGGTGACAAAGAAGCTGGTTGAGGAGTGGAGTTACAGCGCCCGTATAAGCGATACCAACATGGTTATCGCCTTCGAGCGGAATTACCCCCTGACGCGCTTTCTCGTCAACACCAAACGCATAACCGTCACCGTGGATTATCAGTCGGTGATCGACTCCCTGCAGCAGCTCGGTGCCACACCGGACACTACGGCGACGTTGCAATTATCCGCATATGAGCAGGCTCAGAAGACGGCGATGCCCTACGGGGTCAACGCGGTGATCGATGCGGCGTATNNTTCGCTTTTGGGTGCACAGGCCGATTCCGACGCCCTACGGATAGCCACCGAGTTCGAGGCCAAGGGCAGGCGCGGTGAGTTGCCGTACTTGAATATCTCCGCGCTTCAGACCGGAACCGGGGTGGGCTCCGGCGAAACGAACACCTCCGATGTGGGATGGGTAACGGGAGACATCGGTAACGTCGTGGCCGGCAACACCACACCGCCCACCATCGCCGAAGACGACAATTACTTCACCTTGATGGTATCGATGAGTGAAAACGCCGAGGTCGCGATAACGGCGGCGCAGCAGGCCGGCCTGGCCTGCGCTTTCACGCCCACCGAATCGACCGGTCAGTACAACGTCGTAGCCCTGCTCTCCGGTGCCAAAAAGGGTACGTACGGCAATGGTCGCCTCGGAGTGGACGGCTTCGCTAAAATCCCTGCCGACAAAACCGGCAACGGCGCGTTCGTCGGATAGCTCGAGGCGTTCCGGAGCGGTGGTTTTCCCGGTGCGGGTCTGTGCCGGCATGAAGCACCGGCTTACGCACCTAAAGTGCGCCAAAGACAAGTAAACCCATCCGCGAACGGTAGATCCGCTTGTCTTTGACACACTTTAGCGTGGATTTACGCCCTCAGCCCCGTACCCGCTTATAGATGAGCCGCAGGCCCTCCAGGGTCAGATCGTCGTTGATGACGTTTACCGTACTCGAAAGATCCACCACCCGCGCGGAAAGCCCGCCGGTGGCCACCACCTTTGCCGGATAACCCAGTTCGGCGAATATGCGGTGGATGAGGCCGTCGATGCGGTCCACCTCCCCGAAGGTCAGGCCCGATTGTACGGCGCCTTTGGTCGTTTTGCCTATTACGGCTTCAGGCACCTCCACGCTGAACTTCGCCAGGCGTGCCGCAGCGGTAAACAACGCCTCGGCCGAGGTGGCCAATCCCGGAGCGATCACACCACCCACAAAGGCTCCTTTTGCGTCGATGACCTCGATATTCGTTGCGGTTCCGAAGTCCACGACCACGACGGGCGCTCCGTAGAGCTCGATGGCTGCAACGGCGTCGGCCAGTCTGTCGGCACCGATCTCCGCAGGGTTCTCGTATTCGATGGGCAGCCCGATGTCCACGGAGCTGCTCAATACCAGCGGCTCCATGCCGGCAAAGCGTGCCGCCGCCAGCTGCCACTGTTCCGTAAGCGGAGGTACCACCGAGGCGATGGCCACATCGGCTATGTCGAAGATATCGAGGTCTTCGTTTGCAAACAAGGCCCTGATCTTGATGGCGATCTCATCGGCGGTGTCGCCATGAACGGTGGCGCAGCGCCAGTGGGCGAGCAGTTCGTCTTGCGCATACAGTCCGAGCACGGTTTGGGTATTGCCTATATCCACAGCAAGAAGCATGAAACCTCCAAGTTGTCACTTACCTTACAGACTTAATTGTACTGCAATACCGTGGTATCATTTTGCTAACAGAGTGTCGAATACATGTCGTCCCATCGAAGACTGCGCTACGGAGCGGCTGCGATAGGCGATATACAGGCGGTGCTTATCCGAACAGAGGGAGGATTATCCATGAGCGAGAACCCCGCACGCATACTCGTCGTCGACGACGAGCCTTCGATCACCGATGTGGTCACCTACAATTTGCGCAAGGAGGGGTATGACGTCCAGTTCGCTGCAGACGGTGCGAGCGCCGTGCAGATGGTAAACGCCGGTCCTTTCGACCTGATCATCCTCGACGTCATGTTGCCCAAAATGGACGGCTACGAGGTGCTCAGGCAGATCAGAGCCAACTACAACACTCCGGTTCTGTTTTTGTCGGCCCGTGATACCGAGCTCGACAAAGTGGTGGGTCTGGAGATCGGTGGCGATGATTACCTGGCAAAACCCTTCGGTAATCGGGAGCTGATGGCGCGCGTGAAGGCGCTGCTGAGAAGAGCCACCGCCCAAGACGGTGCGACTGCGGGTGACGGACACAAGGAGGTCATCGAGGTCTCGGGTGTTACGCTGGACGAGAGCACCCACGTTGCCACCGGTCCGGGTGGAGATATCGATCTCACGCCGCGCGAGTTCGAGCTTTTGGCGGCGCTGATGCAGCATGCAGGCAAGGTTCTCAGCCGCGACCAGCTTCTTCACGATGCTTGGGGCTGGGAGTATCTGGTGGAAACCAAGACCGTGGACACCCATGTGAAGCGGTTGCGCGATAAGCTCGAAGCCGCGCACGTCGATCCCGGCCTCATAGAGACGGTCCGCGGATACGGATATCGTTTCAAGACGGTCTAACGTGCAATACCGCTCACTGCGTATATTGCTGTCGGCGATCAGCGCCCTCAGCACCTTTTTGTTTTCATTGATACTGGCGATCGTCATTTTGGTCGATCCCCGTATCACCTATTGGTTGCTGATACTGGCGGTTCCTTTCTCCATCTTCGCCTTCTTTTTGGCTATGGGGCTCTCCAATCTCATTTTGCTACCGCTCGATAAACTGGTGGGCAAGGCCCGTAAACTCGCCGACGGCGATCTCTCGATCCGTTTTGCGGACGATTCGACCCAGCAGGCGCCTTTGGCCATCAAGGAGCTCAGCGCCTCGCTCGACAAGGTTGCCTCACAGGTGCGGTCTTCCATGGCCGAGGTGGCTGCGGAGGGCAAACGACAGGGGCAATTCATCTCCGACGTCTCTCACGAGATCAGAACGCCACTCACCGCCATCCGCGGGGCTGCGGAGATACTTATGGATCAGGATGTACCTCCCGAGGACCAGAAGCGCTTCTGTGAGTCCATCGTGCATGAAAGCGAGCGGCTCACCCGGCTGGCCAACGATCTTTTGACCCTCCAGCGCATCGAGGGTGACGGCGAGATCGTGCTCAAGCGGGTGGATCTGCACGACATCGCCGATTTCGCCGAAGCGGCCTTACATCCCTTGTTGGAAGAGCGTCATGTCAGCCTCGCTATCTCGGGCCAGGCTCCCGATGTTTTGGGTGACCCCGACCGCCTGCAACAGGTGGTGCAGAATCTGATCGACAATGCGTCGCGTGTGGTGGGGGAGAACGGACGCATCCATGTGGAGCTTTCGGGTATCAGGGGGCACAGCGTCATCACCNNCTTCGGAGATATCGACCCCGCCCGCCTGTTCGACCGCTTCTACCGTGGAGACTTCGCCCGTGCACGCGTAACGGGCGGCATCGGACTCGGGTTGACGATCGTCAAGGCCATCGTCACCGCCCACGAGGGAACCGTTGAGGCGGTAAATCTACCCGGCGGCGGTGCCTGCTTCATAGTGGCCATACCCTCACTGCCCCCGAAGACGAACTGATTTACCTCTCCGGATCCTCATCCTTAGGCATCAACAACAAAAACACCAAGCCTACGATAAAGAGTCCGGTGATGGAGAGGATGCCCAGGTTCGCGTTGCCGGTGAGTAGGGTAAAACCGCTCATCAGCGCCGTGCCTAGAACCGCCGCATATTTGCCGAAGATGTCGAAGAAACCGAAGTACTCGTTGGCGTTGTTTTTGGGGATGAGACTGCCGAAGTAGGAACGGGACAGCGCCTGGATTCCACCCTGGAAGAGCCCCACGCAGATGGCGAGAACCCAAAACTCCACTTCGGATACGAGGAAGAAGGCCGCATACAGCGTGATGAGCGTATAGGCGATCACACCGACGATCAGCATCTTGCGGGTGCCGACGGTTTTTGCGAGTTTGCCGAAGGTGAGAGCCGCGGGAAAGGCCACCAGCTGGGTGACTACCAGCGCCGCGATCAGCTGCATGCTGTCGATACCCAGATCGGTGCCGAAGACCGTCGCCATCTTTATGATCGTATGGACCCCGTCGATATAAAAGAAAAAGGCGATCATGAAAAGGAGCAACTTCTTGTTTTTAACGATCATCTTCACGGTGTGCCCGAGACCGATAAAGGACTTGCGCAGCGCGTGCTCCTCCTTGTCCTTGCAGTTGACTTGGTGGACGTTTCTCACCAGGGGTATGGTAAATACCGCCCACCAGATGGCGACGACCGGGAAGCTGAGTTGGGTTCCCAGGGCGCTTGCCTGACCGTCCCCGAGACCGTAGATAAGCCCGAGGCAGAGTGCGAAGGGGATCAGCGAACCGACGTAACCCCAGGCATAACCTTTGGCGGATACCGAGTCGTATTTCTCCGACTTCGTAGCATCGACCAAAAAGGCATCATAAAAAACTGTCGAGGAATTGAGGCCGATGGCGGCGATGATGTAAATGATCAAAAAGGGCAGGGCCTCGGTGGGGATGCCGAGGGCCGCGCAGGCAACCACGCCGGTGCCCACCGATCCGATAAGGAACTTCTTCTTGTTGCCCCGGTAGTCTGCCAGAGAACCGAGAAAAGGCATGAGGACGGCCACGATCAGCGCAGCGATGGTCTCGGCAAAACCCCACTCGACAACCGCCGAGCCGGTTGTAAGACCGGTAAAGTAGATGGGAACCACCGTGGTGCTGAACATGACGAAGGCCGAGTTTGCCACGTCATACATCACCCAGCTGCGTTCTTTTACATCCATCCGATTGCCGGCCATGGTTACCCGCCTTCCCTTACCGTTATATAAGTTTCCTACACCATAGACGATTCCGACGATAACCGGAACAATGAGAGCGTAAGAAAACAACTAATTGATTATAACTTTACACTGGGGAGACGGTATGCCTGCAAACATAACCCATGACTTCTTCGGTCGCGACGTTTTGGGCGCGATGTCGGCGATGGGGCTCGGGGGTCCGATACACGGGGATCAGGAGCTGAAAAACACCTTTCTTCTGGGATGCCAGGGGCCCGATCCCTTTTTCTATGCTCAGCTGACCTCGGACTTCGTTGCCATTAAGGAGTTCGGATCGAAGATGCACAAAGAGAAGGTCGACGAGACACTGGCGGCGTTGAGAAGGGTCTGTTTCAGTGCATCCAAGGAGAGCCGCAACCTGCTCACCGCCTATATGCTGGGATATCTCTGCCATTTCGTCTTGGACAGCATCATGCATCCCTTCGTGTATGCGCAACAATATGCGATCTGCGACGCCGGCGTAAAGAAGCTCGATCGTAGTGACGGTTTTTCCGTGCACGTCTTCATCGAGGCCGAGCTGGATATGATGATGCTTCATCGCAAATTCGGATACGGTTTGCAGCAGTGCGATATCCGAAAGCTGGTTTTGGATGTCTCGGATGAAACCCTCTCTCTGCTGGATAACGCCTATCAGGCACTGGCTCATGAAGTGTATTGCTGCGCACTGCCGGCAATGTCCTTATCGCGCGGCGTCAAGGATATGCGTATGACCTTGAACATCCTCTATTCACCGACCGGCATCAAGCGCTACCTGTTCGGCAAGGTGGAGCGCCTCGTGCGCAGGCACAGCCTGCTTCAGGCCATGTCGCCACGTAACGACGTGGGAGATACCTCCGACTTCGATAATCGCGAAAAAGGGGAGTGGGCCAACCCCTCTACGGGTAAGCCGTCGACGGAAAGCTTCGACGAGCTTTACGCCCGTGCGCTCGACAAGGTTCTCCGCGACGCCGAGGCGCTGATAGCCGGTGAGCCGATGTCCGGCATCACGCAGGGGCTCAACTTCGAGGGCGCTCCGACGGCTTGATCCGGGCGTACGTAGGCGGGGGACGGTTCTCTGTCTACAGCCGGGCTCATCTATATCCATGTGCCGAGCTATGGATAGGAGGGCTGTCCCCTCCGTCTGCGCCGGCGTTTCATCGTATCCCTACACCATAACGCGGTCATCGTGTAAACTGACTTCTGCACATTTTTCGAGAGAAAGAGCATACGTGTCGTTAATAGTCGCAAAATTCGGTGGAACCTCGGTTGCCAATCCGCAGCGCATCAAGGAGGTGGCTGCACGTCTGACTTCCTATCACAAGGAGGGACACGGGGTTGTAGCCGTCGTATCGGCCATGGGTCCATCGACCGATGAGCTTTTGAAACTGGCCTACAGCGTCAACGAAAAACCACCCGCCCGTGAGTTGGATATGTTACTGTCCACCGGTGAGCAGGTGAGCATGTCCGTGCTCGCGATGGCCATCGCGGCCCTCGGGATAAACGCCGTGAGTATGACGGGTATCCAGGCGGGCATCGTCACCACCACCGTGTTCAACCGGGCCAAGATCGCCGAGATCAAGGCATCACGCATCAAACGCGAGCTTAAAAAGGGCAGCATCGTCATCGTCGCCGGTTTTCAGGGCATGACCGAAGAGGGCGACATCACCACGCTCGGACGTGGCGGTTCGGACACCACCGCCGTGGCCATAGCCGCCGCCATCGGTGCCGACGTCTGCGAGATATACAGCGATGTGGACGGCGTTGCCACCGCCG
>DOMT01000149.1 GCA_003509825.1 Coriobacteriia bacterium | reverse complement strand
CGCGGTCGGGGTAGACGATGAAGTCATGATCGGGATCTACGGCGACCTGGTTTTCAAAGTATTGTCCGATCGTCAGCTCGGAATGGAGTGGATAATCGGGCGATCCGGGAACCGGAGTTTTTTCGGTAGTGGTCATAGAGGTCTCCTCATATCAAAAGTAGGGTTTCCTGGGAGCGAGTAGATTGTCTTGAAGATCGTGTCGGGGCCGAAGGAGCGTATATCGATACGTGACTGAGACCCCGGTTTGATTTTCGAGACAAGATGCTGCTCGTAAGGAAGCCTATACGGGGGTGTAGACACAGGCGACGAACTTAGCCGCCTCGCCGTTATGCGCGCGCACCTGATGGGGTACGATCGAGTCGTAGTAGATGCTGTCGCCGGGGTTAAGGACGAAGACGTCCTGCCCGTAGGCGATCTCCAGCGGACCTTCCAACGCATACAGCCACTCCTCCCCCTCATGGGTGGAGAGCTTGTGCTCGGTTGCCTCGGACGGCTCCAAGGTGATGTAGAAGGGCTCCATGTGACGTGAGGCTTTGCCTTCGGCCAGGGCGTTGAACATCAGCTCGCCGGCATCGCTATGGGTCTCGAGTGCCCTGAGTCGCGTGGTTTGCTTGTAATCGCTTGAGCGCACCACCACCGGACCGAGATTCTCGTCATCATCGAGCAGGGTACCCAAACGCACGCCGAGCGCGCGCGTGATTTTGATCAGCGGCGAAAGTGACGGAATGATGTCGCCCGCCTCGATGCCCTTGATGGTCTCCGGGTCGCTATCGCAGCGCTCGGCAAGCTGTTCGGGTGACAGCAGCAGAGACTCCCTCAACTCCGTTATTTTTCGGCCGATATTGTTCTCGCTCNNCCTTCTCTTCTTGGACGGGCACGAACGTGCCGGAAAACATATCGTCGCGGTCACGACGTTTAGCAGGTTATTCTACTATAACGACATAAAGCCTCGTCTTAGAAATCAAAAGTTGGTCGGGATTTTTGACTTTTGCCGATCACAGCACCCGCTATGTGCAGGCGCTATTGTTTTTGTTGCCCATATTTAGGATTTTCTTGTCGCTTTGGGAGCCCATCTACACGGACGGACGGTGCTTGTGTGAAACCTTGCGTCCCGGTTTAATTGTTGATGCGGGGAATGATTCAAATCAGTCGACGAGAAGCAAACAAGGAACGTAGAACATAGACGAAGGGACGAATCATCATGGGAACCATCATTTATCTTTCACCGGCACCGGGACATCTCCGGATCGTTTGTCCCAACGGCGCGAACATCGAAGGCAAGGCGACGATGGCAGCGATCGGCAATCACGGTGGATTCTTCGCAAACGGGCACGGACACCTTCCGATCACACTCGATCCACGCAGGGGTTCACGCGCCGGATTCCAAATAACACTCAGGCCATAGAGCAATGTTTTTTCCTCCTCTCCTCCTCCTTTTCGCATTACTCTGACGGCAATGATCGACCGGCAAGGGCCGGAAACCTCCGAAAAGCTCCGGCTCCCGGGTAAACCCCCGGGAGCCGGAGCTTTTTATGGGTGCGACTTCAGTCCGCTCCGATACCTTTCAGTGACACCACCGAAAACCGCTTACAACAACTCTGCGAGTGCCGCCAGCTCCTTCTCGGTGAGGTGGCGCCATGTTCCCGGCTCCAGGTCTCCTAGCTCCACGGGGCCGAAGGCTTCGCGTTTGAGAGTCAGTACGGGGTGACCTACGTGGGCGAACATCCGTTTTACCTGGCGTTTGCGGCCTTCGGTTATCGTGCAGTGCACGGCGGTTTGCCAAGGTGAGAAGCTGCCGTCTTCAGCGAGACGCCTTTTTTCGCGGGGGTTGAGGTGTTTTTTCTCCGTTTTGCCTATCACGATTTTCGCGGGTCTTGTGGGCCCGTCGTAGAGTTCCACACCTTTGCGCAGCTTATCGGCATCCTTTTCGTGAAGCTCACCGTCCACCACGGCGAAGTAGCGCTTGGGTACCTCGTGGCGGGGGTGGAGCAGCTTGTGCGCCAGCTCACCGTCGGTCATGAACAGCAACAGCCCCGTGGTGTCGTAGTCCAACCTACCGACGGGAAAGAGACCGGGGTACTCCCCCGTCGGCACCAACTCCTTTACCGTCGGACGTCCCTGGGGGTCGTCCATGGTGGTGAGGTAGCCGGCGGGTTTACTGAGCATCAGATAGATGTTTTTGTCGGCCAGGCTTATGGGTTTGCCGTCGATGCAAACGATGTCCCTCGTCGGATCGACCTTACTGCCGAGCTCCGTGACGACTTCACCGTTTACGGTCACCCGCCCCGCCGTCATCAAATCTTCGGAACCGCGTCGTGAGGCGGCTCCGGCGCGGGCCAGGAACTTTTGCAGGCGCATGGGGTAGATATCAGTCAACGAACTCCACATCATCGTCGTCTTCGTCGTCAAGTGAGCGGGTGGAGCGCTCATTGCCGTCGCCGTCACTCTCGCGATCATCGTCATCGGAGTCGTCATCGAAGATTCCCCCGTCGCCACCGTCCCCCGCTGCCGTCTCGACGATCGGAACGCCGGGCGCGGTAGAGAGTCTTGCGCGGATGAACTCCTTGCTCTCCTCGTCGGGAGCGAAGTCTTCGAGCGGCGGCAGGTCTTTGAGGCTCTTGAGGCCGAACTTCTCCAAAAAAGTACGGGTCGTGGCGTAAAGGATGGCGTTACCCGGACCGCTGTCGCGCCCCGCCTCACGCACCAGGCCCTTCTCCACCAGCGAGGAAACCACACCTTCGGAGTTCACGCCGCGGATGCCGTTGACCGCGGCACGGGTCGTGCGTTGGTGGTAGGCGATGACGGCCACTNNGAAAGCGAGCGGGTATCCCAGGAGACCACGTAGCGCTCGATGATATCGTGGTAGGCCGGGTGGGTATACAGGCGCCAGCCGCCGGCCACCTCGCGCAGCTGGATACCGCGCTCTTCTTCCTCGAAACGCGTAGCCAAAGTCGAAAGTGCCGTATCCACATCGGTGGTGGTGCGCTGCAAAATCTTCGCGAGCGACGCCGCGCTCACCNNNCCTCAGCCGCTCTCTCGTCTTCCAGTCCGGGAATCTGATCTTCCATCGTTTTTATACTCCATCCTGCTCTAAGGCGCGGATATATTCTTCGGGAAACACGTCGTCTTCGTCGGAGCCGGGCGTCCAATCCTCGGGGTCGCGGTATTGTATGGCGATCTCACCACACTGCGAATCCTGCTCCAGATCGACCATGCCACGATGATACAGCTCCAGCAGTGCCAGGAAGTTCACCACGATGATGGTGGGATTCGTGGTGCCGTCCAAAATCTCCGAAAACGTCAGCTTTTTGTCGGACGACAGGCGATGCAGAATGTCTTTGATGCGCGTCTCCACCGGAATAGGTCGGGAGGCGATGTGCTCGGCCTCCAACAAAAATACCTCGCGACGTGCGGCCAGGTCGGCACAGATCACGGCGAGGTTGTGCAGGGTAACCCCTTCGAGGTAGTCGGGCAGCAGTGCGACGAAGTCGCTTTCCACACCGGCTTGGCGGGAAAACATCAGCCCTTCGGTCTCCAGGCGGGCATTCAGGGAGGCGGCGATGTTTTTGAATTGGCGATAGGCTAAGAGCCTTGCGACGAGGATATCACGAGCCTCCGTAGGCGACAGGTCGTCGAAGTCATCGTCGATGTTGACGGTCTCATCGGGTAGAAGCGACGACGCCTTGAGGGCCAAAAGTGTTGCCGCTACGACCAAAAAGTCGCTGGCAACATCCATGTCGAGCTCACGTATCGCCTCCACATAACTGAGATATTGATCAGCAACCTCGGAGACGGAGATGGCACCGATGTCGATCTTTTGCTCACTCACCAGCGACAACAACAGATCGAACGGCCCCTCAAAGGATTCTATCTTCACACGATATGACACGACGGTCCGATCCTTCCCCGGTTACCTCTCCCCTAGCCGAAATAATCTATCTTCATGGCCGCGCGCACCTCACGCATGGTCTCGGCGGCAACCTCGTTGGCCTTCGCGGTGCCCTCACGCAGCATATCCATCACCTGCTGTGGGTCCTTGGCAAACTCGATCCTGCGCTCACGTATCGGCGCGAACTCGGCGTTAAGCACCTCGAACAGGTAATCCTTGACCTTCACATCGCCCAAACCGCCGCGCTGATAATGCGCTTTGAGCTCCTCGATAGAGGCGGTGTCACTACCGAAAACGTCCAGGTAGGTAAAGACGGTGTTGCCTTCGATCTTGCCGGGATCGTCTACGCGTAGATGCCCCGGGTCGGTATACATCTGGCGGATCTTGGCTCTGAGCGCCTTCTCATCGTCAGCCAGATAGATGGCATTGCCGAGCGATTTACTCATCTTGGTGTCATCTCCCGTGATCCCGGGCAAACGCTGCGACTTCTCGCTCGTAGGAATGAGCGCCTCGGGCTCCACCAAAACCTCGCCGTAAATATTGTTGAAGGAACGCACGATCTCACGGGTCTGCTCGATCATCGGCAGCTGATCCACGCCTACCGGCACCACATTGGCCTTACAAAACGTGATATCGGCCGCCTGGCTCACGGGATAACAAACAAAGCCGGCCGGCACGCTGTTACCGAAGCCCTTCTGCCCGATCTCCGTCTTCACGGTTGGGTTGCGCTCCAAGCGCGCGAGGGTCACCAGGTTCAAGTAATACACAGTGAGCTCGGCCAAGGCCGGCATCAGCGACTGGATGGTAATGGTGCTCTTTGCAGGATCGAGCCCTGCAGCCAGATAATCCAGCGCAACCTCGTACACGCTGTCGCGCACCTTTTGCGGATCGTTGAAATTGTCGGTGAGAGCCTGGATGTCGGCGATAAGGATGTAGCAGTCGTAATCACCCGAGTTTTGCATCTGAACGCGGTTTTTGAGCGAACCCACGTAATGCCCCAGATGCAGTTGGCCGGAAGGCCTGTCCCCCGTCAATAATACTTTTCGCATAATTTCCTTTTGATCTGTCGTTTACCGGTAAGAATTCTATCAGAATCAGCGGAGCCAAGGCGTGAGCATATTACTCAAATTACCTGCCGTGGCGTTCAGATAAGCACTCAGGGGGCTGAAGGGTAATATCATCGGCAACACGAAGACGATGATGAAAAACACCGGCAACGCGTACTGTTGGATCCGATACCACGTAGGTAGCGCCTTTTGCGGCAAAAACGGCACGATGATGCTCGAACCGTCGAGCGGCGGAATGGGCAGCAGATTAAAAAACATCAGTATCAGATTGATTCTGATGAACACGAAAAAGACCGTCGCGATCCAAAGGCCTGTGTCGGTGTTGAGGTTCATCCCGGGCATCACCAAAAGCGCAACTCCGGCGGCGAGAAGCGCCATGATCAAATTAGAAGCCGGCCCCGCAAGCCCGGTGAGCACCTCGCCCTGCTTGAGGTTCTTGAAGTAGCGCGGGTTGTAGGGTACGGGCTTGGCATAACCGAAAACCGGCCCGCCCATCAACGCCAGCAGTATCGGCAAGATGACGGTGCCGAAGGGGTCGATGTGTTTGAGCGGATTAAACGACAACCGCCCCGCCCGCTTGGCCGTGGGATCCCCCAGCCGATTGGCCACGAATCCGTGGGCAAAGTCATGCACGACGATGGCCGGCACGAAGCAAAGCAATTGGATGAGTCCGAATATCAGTTGTTCGGTGCTGAAAGTAGGCACGGAGCAGGCTCCCTCTCGTAGATTTTTCCTGTGGACAGCCTACCACAAAGATACGCAGCAAGTACGGGAAGTTCCCGGCCTGTAACGACGTCACGTTCGCGAGTCGTCCACTTTTCTCCGATTCTGCCCTATACTGGATGAACGCGTCATCGCCGGGCCCTGCCGCGTCGAAGAAATCCGTTGCCCGGGCGCCTTGTCGGTACACCACCGATCCTGCGGCGTATATCTGAGGAGGCACCGATGGAGTCGGTGTCTCGGAACAAGGAGAATACCATGAAAACAAAGATGTCTTCCAGCCTGCTCGCGCGCGCCGGCATGATCGCCGCGGTCTACGCCGCCCTGACGGTGCTCTGCCTGACGGTACTCCAGGGTCTGGCTTGGGGCCCCATCCAGTTCCGGTTGTCCGAGGCGCTCTGTGTGCTGGCGCTGTTCACACCGGCTGCGGTGCCGGGGCTTACCATCGGCTGTATCATCGCCAACCTGCTCGGCATCGCACTCAACGGCACCGGGGCGCTCGGATTACTCGATGTGGTGTTCGGCTCGTTGGCTACGCTGCTGGGAGCGCTGTGGGTGCGACGCTTCCGTGATCGGGTGGGCATCGCCCTGCTCGGGCCGGTGCTGGCCAATGCGCTGATCGTGGCCGCCTACCTGCCCATCATCTTGGCGGCTTTCGGCTTTTACACCATACCCTTCACCGACATCGATCTGGTGGGTTCGTACCCGCTGATGTACCTGTTCGGCTTCATCACCATCGGCCTCGGTGAGGCGGTCGTTGTATACGCCTTGGGTCTACCGCTGTACAGAGCGCTCAAAAATACGCCGCTCTTCAAGCAGGAGACGCAAGCACAGCAGTCTTAGACTCTTTGCTCCGGGTTGCCTTTCGGCGCCACAAGACCGGGCAACCCGGAGCCACTCCCCGTCCCTCACCCGCCCCGATGAAAAGCAGTATACTTCTCGAAGTCTATGCGGAATAAACCCGCGCAGACGACGTAATCATCAAAAGGTAACGAGAGAGTGGGAGGCACTATGAACTTCGAGGGGTATCTCGGTAAGGACATCCCCAAACTGGGATTCGGTTTGATGCGCCTGCCGCGCCTGGAGGACGCGAGCGCTGCGGTGGATATGCCGCAATTCAAAGCGATGGTGGATATGTTTTTGGACGCGGGTTTTACCTACTTCGATACCGCATACGGTTACGCGGACTCCGAGGTGGCGGCTAAAGAAGCACTGGTGGATCGCTATCCCCGGGAGAGCTTTCAGCTCGCCACCAAGCTGCCGGCCTGGAACGCGAAGACGCAAGCGGAGGCCGAGGCGATGTTTTACACCTCGCTGGAACGCACGGGAGCGGGTTACTTCGACTACTACCTGCTGCACAACTTCGGTGCCCATCGCAGCGCCTTTTTCGACCGCTATCATATCTGGGAGTTTTTAGCCGAGCGCAAGGCGGAGGGTCTCATCAAGAATCTGGGGTTCTCGCTTCACGACAAGGCCGACCTGCTCGACAAACTGCTCACCGAACATCCCGAGACGGATTTCGTGCAGCTCCAGATCAACTATGCGGATTGGGAGAGCCCGTCCATACAATCGCGCCTCTGCTACGAGACGGCGCTTGCGCATAACACCCCCGTCGTGCTCATGGAGCCCGTTAAGGGCGGTAGCCTCGCCACCTTACCCGAATCGGTGCGGCGCGTATTCGCCGAGGCCGACCCTACGGCTTCACCCGCTTCTTGGGCGCTCCGCTACGCGGGATCCCTGGACGGTATCATCACCGTACTCTCGGGCATGAGCGATCTCGAACAGATGTCGGAAAACATCGCCTTGTTCTCCGATTTCAAGCCTTTGGATGCAAGTGAACGCGAGGTAATCGCCCGGATTCTGGCCGAACTCGAGAAGCTCCCCACGATCGCCTGCACTTCCTGCGGCTATTGCCTTAATGACTGCCCGGAAAACATCGCCATACCGGGCATCTTCGAAACCATGAACGAACTTACGCTCTTCGGTAACGAACGGGGCGCGAAGTTCGGTTACTCCTGGGAAACCAAGGGGCATAAACGTCGGAGTGCCTCGGCATGCAGCGAGTGCGGTGCATGCGAGGAGGTCTGTCCGCAGCAACTGCCGATCAGAAAGCACCTCAAGGAAGCGGTTGCGCTGTTCGAGTGACGGATCGGGTCGCCTTTTTCGAAGAGTCGACGCCCTCGTTTCAGCGCCTCTGTCGAACATACCGCATTCTCTTTGACATCGGCTGGTTTATTCGAGCTCTCGGCACTGCAAGCTCTCTACGACTTGAACTCATCGTCTTGCCACTGTCCTTGCTGCACGTAGCCTGACGCGTAGGTGAGGGTGCCCTGTCCGTTGCGTTTATCGTTTGCGAAGGTTCCCGTATAGGTGCCGAAGTAAGCTCCGTTTTCATCCACATAGGTTTGGGTACCCTCGCCTTTCTTGGTGTTATCGACCCATGCGCCTGTGTAAGTTGAGCCGTCGGGATATTCGGCTTTGCCCTGTCCGTTTCTCTNNCCGTTTACCCAGTTGCCGCTGTATTTCCAGCCCGTTGAATCGGTGTAGTTGCCTTGACCGTTCTCTATGTCACTGACGAAGTTGCCGTTGTATACCGAGCCGTTCGGGTAGTTGAGGGCACCGTATCCGCTGCGCTTACCGTCAAGCCAGCCACCCGTATATCTCCAGCCAGCAGCCGCAGCCATCGTTCCCTGTCCGTTTTCCCTGTCTTTGGAAAACGCTCCCGTATAGATAGAGCCGTCGGCGTGCGTGAGGGTGCCTTCACCCTCTTTAACGCCGTCTTTCCACTCGCCGTCATATGACCACTGGGCGGCATCCTTGTAGATACCCTTGCCGTTTTCGGTATCCGCCTTGAACTCACCCGTGTAGGTGGAGCCGTCTTTGTAAGTATAGGTACCGCTGCCGTCCCTGAGACCTGCTTTGAAGTCACCCGTGTACTTCCAGCCTGCCGCAGAGATGTAGTCGCCCTTGCCACTCGGAAGTCCGTCTTTCCAGTCTCCGGTGTAGGTGGAGCCATCAGGCATGGTCTTTACGGCCTTGCCGTCGCAAACACCGTCCACCCAGTTACCCTTATAGGTGGTTTTATCGCTGAAGGTGAGTACTCCCTGTCCGTTGGGTTCATCGTCTTTCCACTCACCTTCATAAGTCGCTCCGCTGGAGAAGGTCACCTTTCCCGTACCTTCACGGATGTCCTTTACAAAATCCCCCTTATAGCTTGAGCCGTCCTTGTAGGTATAGGTTCCGCTGCCGTCCATTCTGTCTTTCGACCAAGCACCTGCATACGTAAAGCCGCTCGTGTCGGTGTAGTTACCCTGCCCGTTTCTGAGCCCTTCGCTGAAAGAGCCATTATAAACGGAGCCGTCTTTGTAGTTAAGTGTGCCTACACCGTGATAGAGCCCGTCCTTGAACTCGCCCGTGTAGATATCTCCGTTGTCATTGGAGATATTTTCGGCCTGACCGGCGAGCGGCCAGTTTGTACCGAGGTCGGCAACGAGGATCGATAACTGGTTGGTTGATGCTAGGTATGGGAGAGGAGCTAGGGCTCCGGCACAGAGTAGGGCACCCATCAAGCACACGACTAACGGAGCCTTTGATGACTGCATACTTCTTATGGCCAAGAACGCCCCCAGACCAATAACGACTGCTCCAGCCCCCAATAAAACAAGCAACACCACACCCAATGTAGCCATCTTCCTACTCCCGCCTAATCCACACCAAAACGATTCTATAAGAACTCGAATTGCCTTTTACTTACGCGATTTGCTCCACTCGACACCTCTGACAAAGAGGGTGATTGTCAATGAGAGGTTTGAGCGCGACTAGCATTTTTGAATATGATTCTCCATAAAAATACAAAGCAGTCTCAGAAGGACCGTTCCAGCTACTATACCTTTTCCCTATACTCCCAAGTAATTCAGCCGCGCTCGCATTAACATCGTTAGCATCGTAGTCGCGATAAACCCCGTCAGCCAAATCAGTGCCGTTTAAATAAAGGGCGAGGCCCTCAAGCGAACCTAGGTCAAGATGATTTTGCCCTGGTCCAAGAAGAGCACTGCCTTTTGGCAGAGATAAAGATGAGATGAGATTTCTTAATAGGTCAATCGAGCCTGCATTATCATTTTTAAGCTCGATTTCGATGTCGCATGATTCAGGTTCTCCATCTTTCGTCACCGCTGTTCCAGCGCCCTGTATCAGCCCTAATCCAAGCTCGCTCAACTTGTCTTCTAGTGGATCCTCGTACAAATCACCTCTATCAAAGGGCGCGAGGCGTGCTTTAATGTGCAGCACACACTCACGCTCAGCAATACCATCGCTATCTCCAGCGATAACAGTATCTTGGTAATTCGCAGACGCATCACTGGAAGAGCCTTTCGGTGATAATCCCCCTAGATCAAGTAGGCTCGGATCGATTATAAACTCGATTTTTAACTCACGTGCAAGTGCACCAAAATTTCCGAGGGCAGACATCCCAATAAACCTTGGGGTAGTTTCAATCAAATTTCCATATACATCCGTCATGATCCAAAAGGTGGTACTAAAGAACCCATAGTCGAGTTGCTTTTCTTCATCAGTTAGCGGCACATTCCCCAGAACAAATAGATAGCCGGAGTTAAAGGACTTTGAAGTAAGGTACCTAGGGCGAACAAGTAGATTCTCGTAGGTCGGATTAAAATCTCTCAGAGATAGATCTTTGGTTCGAGACCTATAAATACACACCACGACCGAATCACGCCACTTGTAGTTTTCATTTCTGTGGAATCGCACATCAACATGGGCTTTCAATACGCGTCCGTAGTAATAAAGTCCCTTCCTAGGTTGAACAACAAACACATCTCCCTCTTCAATCTTTGGGCGCTTCTTTTTTATAAAAACCAGCTCATCTGTCATCTCACGCTTACTGTTGTAATCGCTCAATTGCTTTTGAATATCTACAGGTAAAGATGAAACACGCTTGTTCCATGCAACACGAATTATGTCTTCTTCATATTTCTTCATCCGCTATTTCCTTACTTCAATTCCTTTAGTTTCGACGTAGTTCTTTGCCCACTCTCTGGCTCCATCATAGTGAGCATTATCCTTTGCAATGCTATTTATCTTATTCATTCCATTATCTATGTATTTTCCTTCATCAATCAAGTATTGCTCTAGTGCTTTTGCTTGATTGCGGGTTAATGGCTCCTCGGTAACGACATCAAGATCGTCCAGTCCCTTATTTCCTCCTGAAGGTGAATTATGCTGAGCGAGACGTTTTTCTGGCTCTTGTTTCGTTATCCCCGCATAAACGTCCCCATCTGAATTAACACCTTTATACACATTCGTTTCTTTGGGACCTTTGTTTAGCCAATCTTCAGTCTCTTTTGACATCTTCAAGGCTGGAGAATCAGCTGTTTTTGCTACTTTACTTCCTGTCGCTGCAACAGTATCTGCATTTTTAGTAGCAACAGCAGCAACGTCTCCCAACCCGCCGCCGATTTTAAGCAGTCCAGAAGCCTTATTGCCACCAGGTGTAAGCGACGTCACTATATCTGCAACGCCACGAGCGGTGTCATAGGCTTCTTCGCTCATGCCAAGAGACATGGCACCCGTTTTCAGTGGGACGAAGCCTGTGGTTGTAGCCACCAGATCATTGACTGCCAGGGTGGTGGAGGCCGTAAAGCCCGCAACAGCTAAAGTGGCGACAACAGGGCCCGCAAGCCCGCAGGTGGCCACCGTGGCAACTGCTCCGAGTGCCACGCCTCCCACGATGAGGGCGACCTGTCCGACTTTAGCCCAGTCGACTTTGGAAAGCGTATCGACCGCACTTTCCCAGGTATCACCGATAGCCTCGGCGACACCGCAGGAAAATGCCATGACCTCCTGGCGTATGGATTCGGCCTTGGCCTGGACATAGGACACCCCTTCGTTCCAGGTCTGCACGCAGGCGTTACCGAATTCCTGCGCCCCGTTGTAGCAATCCTGCATGAACTGCGTGGTGGCACTCGCCGTATTATTTACGAACTGTCTTGTGGGCTGGACGACATTGTTGTTGAACCAGCCACAGACCGGCTGCACGATGTTGGTGTTCAGCCATTGCGCCGCAGGCTTCACGACTTCGGTATAGACCGTGTTCGTAAAGGTCGTGAACCCGTTCCACACATTCGAGGCAAAATCCGTTATCGCGCCCCATAAATTCCAGTGGCCCGAAGGGTCTACATACATGAGCGGGTTTGACATCGCGTAGAGGTAGCGGTTCAGGGTAGTAGGTGAGCCCACATCTCCGAGCACACTGTCCTGTACTCCGAAGCGCCCCGTATCCGTGTCGAGGTAGCGTGCCCTCAGATACTGAAGTCCCGTGGTCGGGTTGGACTCCTCGGCGTTGTAGCCGTAGTAGGGAAGCTCGCCTGTCTTGCCACTCGTCACGTTTCCGAGTGCATCGTAGATATATGCCGAACTTACGGAACCACCGCTTTGAACGAGTGCCGTGACCGATCCCCGACCGTCGTTTGCGTAGTTGGCCGTCAGACCCGTTACGGCACTTCTTTCCGACAGGCGTGAGTTGCCGTAGGTATAACTCGTTCTGAGCGTGTCCTGTCTGCCGTATTCGGCGAGCACCTGTGTGTTTTCTACATTGGTGTTGTTTAAGTAGTAGGTGAGCTGGAAGTTTACCGCCGTGTGGCTTTTGGCCGTGGGTATCGCCGTTTTGCTCGCAGAGTTTTCAAGTGCATCCGCGACCTCTTCCACGTCCTCATTATCAAGCCCGGCACCGTAGAGGGCATCGACATCACGGGCGGAAAGTTCTTTGGTAGAAGCGACACTACGGGTACTCGGCTCCTCGGTTTCTGGCATCCAGTTCTTGTTCAAAAGATTGGATGCATAAGGCATGAGGGAGGGATTGAGTGCGCTTAAGTATTGCACCGCTCCTTGCGATACCCCGTACCGGAAGATATCGAAGTCGCTTTTGACGTACTCTGCCGTATCCGCACCGCGCTCACCCGTCACCGTCGGAGACAGCGCTTCATCGGATAGATGCTCGGCACCGTCGGTTTCGTTGGTCTCCGAGCTGAGTGCGCTCGCACTACCCGATGTCTGGGTGGAGCTTACCTGTGTGGTATAGCGGTTTACCTGAAATACGCGGTTACCGTCCCCGTCGTAACTTGCCGCCATGAGTAGGCGTCCACCCGATCTGACGGCCTCCAGGCGGTTTTCAACGGTGTATGCATAGGTGACGGTCTCTTTGCCTTGCATGGTCTCGGAGACGATGTTTCCCGCGCTGTCATAAGCATAGACGGTGGTTCCGTTTAGAGAGCTTTCACTGCTCGTAAGGCGGTTGTCCTTATCGTAAGTGTAGCTGACGGTCTCTGCCGAAGCGCCCGTTTTTACGGCTTGGGTACGGTTACCCGTCGCATCATAGGTATAAGAGGTACTTGTGTAGCCGTTATCTCCGCTTTCCGCATACCCTGCTATCTCTCCCGTCGCGGTATAACTGAAGGTGCGTGAAGCGTGTGTCGTCTTACCTTCCGCATCGAGTGCGGTCATGTCCTCTGTGGCGATATAGCCCTTGTCGTCATAGGTGTAGGTATAAGACGATATGAGACTTCCCGCACTATCGGTGTTTTCGACCGCCACGACGCTTCCACGCTTATCGTAAGCATATGTCGTAGTCGATCCGTCGGGTCTGGTGAGCGTTACGGGACGGTTGAGCTCGTCGTAGGTGTATAGCGACACACCTGCGCTGTCTATCACCCTGATCAGGTTCGAGGCCTCATCATAGAGATAGGTGACGGTCGAGCCGTCCGCGTAGGTGATCTTCGACAGATTGTCTGCGCGGTCGTATTCCTNNATATTCATAGGCGATGCTTCTGCCGTTGGCGTCGGTTTCCTTGATGACGCGCCCGAGTGCGTCATAGGTAAAGGTGGCCGCACCCAGATAATCGTCTCGCTCGATGCGCTGTCCGCGCTCGTCATAGGAGAGCAGCACCGTCTTTTCGCTGTCTTGGGTGTACGAGGTTTCTATCAGACGGTCGAGTTCGTCGTATTCGTAGAGGGTCTTTGCCCCCGAGGGGTCGCTGAGCTCCACGAGGCGGTTTGCGATGTCGTACTTGAAGCTCTCGACAGCAGAGGTGGGGCTTGTAACAGAGGTGAGGTTATCTTCTTTATCGTAGGTGTATTTCGTGGTAAGTCCGCGAGCGTCTTTGATCGATGTCACGTTTCCGACCGAGTCATAGGCTATCTCGGTGGTTCTGCTTGCGGGCTCGGTGACTTTCGTCAGCTGTGAGAGCGCATCGTAGGAATACGTCGTGGTGTTTTTCAAGGCATCGGTTGCCGTGGTGACGTTTCCGAGTGCGTCATAGGTGTATGAGGCAGATGCCCCCGCCTGATCGGTGAGTTTGACCGGTCTGTCGACGGCATCGTAGGTGTATTCGACGCTTGAGCCCTTTGCGTCCACCGCCTTGGTGAGCCGGTTGTTCTCGTCATAGGTGTAG